>JBGUNW010000131.1:0-4818 GCA_045117555.1 Eubacteriales bacterium | reverse complement strand
CTTTTTCCTCGGCCGAAAGTTCGGCGATTTCGGCTTCGATCTGGCAGCAAATGGGAATGACCTGGGAGTGTTCTTCCTCGGCAAACGCTTTGAGCGCCCGGTATGCCGGCAGGTCAAGCGGCTCTTTTGCGGCGTAATCCTCGCTCACGTTCGCAACGTAAATCACCGGCTTCATGGTCAAAAGCGGGGTATCTGCTAGAATTGCCTTTTCATCCTCGGTCAGTTCCAGCGTGCGCGCGCATTTGCCGCTTTCCAGAACGGCGTAAATCCGCTCCAAAAGTTCCAGCTCCGCGGCGTATTTTTTATCGCCGCGCAGGGCTTTTTTCGTTTTGTCGATTCGGCGCTCCAAAATTTCCATATCCGAAAAGATCAATTCCAGATTGATCGTTTCCAGATCGCGCATCGGGTCGATTTTCCCGTCTACGTGGATAATGTTATCATCTTCAAAACAACGGATCACGTGTAAGATCGCGTCCACTTCGCGGATGTTTCCCAAAAACTGGTTTCCCAGTCCCTCGCCTTTGGAAGCACCCTTTACCAAACCGGCAATATCCACAAATTCGATCACCGCCGGCGTGTATTTTGCGGGGTGGTGCATTTCGGCAAGAAAATCCAGGCGCGCGTCCGGAACGGTCACAACGCCAACGTTCGGCTCGATCGTGCAGAAGGGATAGTTGGCGGATTCGGCGCCCGCGTTGGTCAGCGCGTTGAAAAGGGTGCTTTTTCCAACGTTCGGCAAGCCCACAATTCCAAGTTTCATAAAATCGGTCCTCTTTCTTATAATGGTGTCTTTCCTGTCTATTATAAACGATTCTGCCCGTTTTGGCAAGAGCGAACCGAAAAAAAGAGGAAAAATCAGAAAAAAATGTAAAATTGTATTTACAAAAAGAGCTTGGATATGTTATAATACAATAGAATCAGCATACGCAAAAAGGAGGATCGGGACATGACGGACACCAAAATTCTGATCGTGGACGACGACGCCAATATCAGCGAGCTTTTGAAAATGCATTTCGAAAGCGAAGGGTACAGCGTGAAAACCGCCGGTGACGGCACCGAAGGGGTGGCGCTTTTCAAATCCTTTGAGCCGGACCTGGTCCTGCTTGATATCATGCTCCCGCAAAAGGACGGTTGGCAGGTATGCCGCGAGATTCGGGAAGTCTCCTCCAAGCCCATTATTATGGTAACGGCAAAGGGCGAAGTGTTCGATAAGGTTTTGGGGTTGGAGCTCGGTGCCGACGATTTCGTTGTCAAGCCCTTTGATATGAAGGAGCTTTCGGCCCGGGTAAAGGCCGTTCTGCGGCGCTCCAAGCTGCACGCCCGCGACGTGGACGACGAAGAACTGCGGTTTGAGAATATTGAGATCAGCTTGCAAAAATACGAGCTGAAAATCAAAGGGAAATCCATTGATATTCCCCCAAAGGAACTGGAATTGCTTTATTTTCTTGCTTCCAATTACAACCGCGTGTTCACGCGCGACCAGTTGTTGGATAAGGTTTGGGGCTTTGATTATCTGGGGGATTCCCGGACGGTGGACGTTCACGTCAAACGCCTGCGCGAAAAACTGGAAGGCGTTTCCGATCAATGGCTGCTCAAAACGGTTTGGGGCGTTGGCTACAAGTTTGAAGTGATTAACTGATACGGAATATGAAACGCTGGGAATGCCGCCGCCGAATGCGCTCGGCGGCGGCATTCCCTTAAAAATAAAAATGCAAAAGGGGGGAGCGCGCCAATGTTCAAAAGCGTATTTGCAAAATACGTAACCGCCGTTATGACCATTTTTGCCATTGGCTTTGCGATCCTTCTGTTTATTGCAACGTCAATCGTCAACAACTATATTTCCCGCTCCAAAATACGGGAAATGAACAGCACGGCCGGCGCTTTGCAAAACGTGATCTCCCACCTTGCGGCCGATTGCGCCCCTGCGGATTTTGAGGAGCAGTTTCAAGCCGCCGTCGAAAACCCGCAAATGCCGCTTTCCCAACTTTTGACCGCCCTGACGGGAAGGGATGAGGATATTGCCGTTGTTGTTTCCGACGCAAACGGGAAAGTGCTTTCCGTGGTTGGGTTTTATCCGGCAAAAACGTCTGCCGGAGAACCGCTTTTTCTTTCCGGGGAATTGAATCAGGCGGCCCAGAAAGGTGAACAATCGGTGCAAACGGTGGAGCTGCCGTTGCTTTCCCGCCCGGTGCCGGCGCGCGTGGAAACCATTCGTAATTTCGGCCGGGAGTATTGCGGCTCCGTGATCGTTTGCGTTACGCGGCTGGACAGCAGTTTGATGCGCGAGGAGATGATCCAGTCGATCCTCTCCACGGCAATGTTGGTGCTGGTTGCCGCCATGATCGCCGTGTATTTCATCAGTGCGCGGGTCATTTCACCGCTTCGGGAAATGAGCATTGCGGTGGATCGGTTTGCGAAAGGGAATTTCGATACGCGCGTCAGCGTTCGGGGCAGGGACGAGGTTGCCCGGCTTGCCGAAGCGTTTAACAATATGGCCGATTCGCTTGAAAATCTGGAAAAAATGAGATCTTCTTTCGTTGCCAACGTTTCGCACGATCTGCGAACGCCCATGACAACGATCAGCGGGTTTATCGAGGAGATCCGCTCCGGCGTTATCCCGCCGGAAAAACAGGATTACTATCTCGGCGTTGTCCAAACCGAAATCCGGCGGCTTTCCCGCTTGGTTTCCTCTTTGCTGGATATCTCCCGCATTCAGGCCGGCGAGCGCAATTTTGTGATGCGCGGGTTTGACGTTTGCGAGATGGGCAGACAGATTCTTCTTTCCTTTGAGCAACCAATCGAGGAGAAAGGTTTGCGGGTGGAGTTTGATTGCGAAAAAGATCGAATGGCCGCATACGCCGACCACGACGCGATCTATCAGGTTTTCTACAATCTCTGCCACAATGCCGTTAAATATGCGCGCACGGGCGGTGCTTTGCGGGTCCGCATTGCGGAAACGAAAGAGCACAAAATAGCCGTTTCGGTTTACAACGAAGGCGCGGGCATTCCCAAGGAGGATCTTCCTTTCGTTTTTGACCGATTCTATAAAAGCGATAAAAGCCGTGGACTGGACAAATCCGGCCTGGGGCTCGGACTTTATATTTCCAAAGCCATTATGGAAGCCCACGGCGAAACCATCCGCGTGGAGAGTGTGGAAAACGAATTTTGCGAATTTCAATTCATCTTGAAAAAAGCCGCCGAAGGAGAGCGGAGAAAAGGAGCAACCGAATGAACGAAGAGAAAAATCAACTGCCTGTCGATGAGGCGCCGCAAACGCCGGAAGGGGCAGAACAACCCATAACGCCGGAAGAGGACGCGCCCACGACGGCCGCGCAAGCGCAGAAAGCTCCCGCCAATGAAGAAGCGCCGCAGGAGGCGCAAGCTCCCGCCAATGAAGAGGCACCGCAGGAGACGCAGGAAGCTTCCGCAAATGAAGAGGTACCGCAGGAGACGCAAGCTCCCGCCAATGAAGAAGCGCCGCAGGAGGCGCAAGCTCCCTGCGAGCCGAAGGTGATTTACCGTTGGGATTATGGCGCGCAAAAGCGGTATGACGATGAAGTCCGCCGCAAAAGGGAAAGAAAAAAGAGCGGATTTGCGTTCTTTGGTATCGTTTCCTGCGCGTTTCTGATCGTGATCGGGTTATTGATCGGAGTACTCGCGTTCCGCGATTCCTTTTCTTTCTCCAAGAGTCAAGGCGCCGATACGGTCGCCATTGCCGAAAAGCTCTTGCCGGCAACGGTTCTGATCACGGCAACAGAAGGCACTACCGGCTCGGTCGGCAGTGGATTTTTCGTCCGGCAGGACGGAATGATCGCTACCAATTACCACGTTGTAGAAGGCGCGGACACGATCAAGGTCAAATTGTACGGCTCCAACGAGAAAAAGGAAGCCACGGTAGTCGGTTATAACGCTGCCTGCGATATTGCCGTTTTGAAAATTGCCGGCAGCGGCTATCCTGTTGTGACTTTCGGCGATTCGGACGCTTTGCGCGTGGGCGACGAGGCCATTGCCATTGGTAACCCCGCGGGAACCGACGCCGAGTGGACGGTCACCAAAGGGATCATCTCCTCTACCAACCGCAAACTGCTCATTACCGCAACCACCGAGATTCGGGAATTGAAAATGATCCAGACCGACGCGGCCGTCAATCCGGGAAACTCGGGCGGTCTTCTTTGCAATGACCGCGGCGAGGTCATCGGTATTGTTGCAAGAAAACAGATTTATCGCTCGCTTGGAACCGAATCCGGCGAAACGGTTACCGTGTTTGACGAGGGCATCGGTTATGTCATTCCCGGAAACGGCGCAAAAGCGATTATTCAGGGAATTTTCCGCTTGCAGGACGTTGATCCCGTTGCCGCCGGGTTGATGCGCGTTCGCCCGAAGATCGGTATTACGGTCATTTCTATCAAAAAGGGCGAAAAATTGGCGGACGAGCAAATTATGGAGGCGCCGCAGGACGGAATTTTGGTTGCCACCGTTGGTACGAATGCCGCAAACGGCCTTTTGGAAGTAGGCGATATTATCGTGGCGTTCGATGGGGTAGCGGTTACCGAAAGCGACGCACTGATCGAAATGTTATATTCCTACAAACAAGGGGACAAAGTGAAAGTCAAGGTCATTAAAAACGGGGAATATTATCCAAGCGAAATTGAGCTGACCCTCGGGATTTTCGGATCATAAATCCCGGTGTGAAAAAACGGCCAACTTTTTTCAAAAAGGGTATTGACAAAGCTGCCCGCTTATGATAAAATAATAAAGCTTGAAAAAAGCAAGCGGGAGTGGCGGAACTGGCAGACGCGCACGTTTGAGGGGCGTGTG
>JBGUNW010000130.1:0-10390 GCA_045117555.1 Eubacteriales bacterium | reverse complement strand
GAGGAAACCGTTTACAAGGATATTGCCTACGGCCCGAAGAACATGGGGCTTTCGGCCGAGGAGATCAAAGAGCGCGTATACGAGGCGATCCGTTTCAGCGGACTGGACGAAGCCATTTTGCAAAAATCCCCGTTTGATCTTTCCGGCGGTCAAAAACGCCGGGTTGCCATTGCCGGGGTTGTTGCCATGCGCCCGGAGGTACTCGTACTGGATGAACCCGCCGCCGGGCTGGATCCGCGCGGCAGAGAGCAAATTTTTGAAGAGGTCTGCCGGTATCAAAAGGCAACCGGATCCACCGTCATCATGGTCAGCCACAGCATGGAGGATATGGCCGAATACTGCCGGGATATGGTTGTTCTGGCGCATTCCAAAGTGGTTGCCGGGGGAAGCTGTCAGGACGTGTTTTCCAACGTTTCCTTGCTGGAAGGCACCGGGTTGGATATTCCGCAAATCACGCAGCTTACCCACCTTTTGCAAGCGCGCGGGTTGGCGTTACCCGGCGATATTTACACGGTTGACCGCGCGGTTGCCGTTTTGAAAGACCTTTACCGAACCGAAAAAGGAAAAAATTGATGAAAAGTATTGCATTCGGACAATATTATCCCGCCGATTCTCCCATTCACAAAATGGACCCGCGCGCAAAGGTCATCCTGACGATTCTGTATATCGTTTGCACTTTTTTGTGCAAGAATGTGCTTGCGTTCGCGGCGCTCTTCCTTTCGGCGATCCTTTTGGATCTGTTAAGCAAAATTCCGTTGCGTATGATCCTGCGCTCTTTGCGGCCGTTGATCGTTATTCTGGCCTTTACCTCGCTGATCAACGTGTTTATGACCAAAGGGGATCATCTGTTAACGCCCAACTGGCAAATCCCGTTTTGGGGCGGGCACGTATGGCATATTCAGATTTACGAAGAGGGGCTTTGGAACGCGCTGTTCATGATCCTGCGCATTGTGGTATTACTGATCGGCACTTCCATCCTTCTTTCCTATACCACAACGCCCATTGCGCTCACCGACGCGCTGGAACGGCTGATGAAGCCGCTCAAACTGATTCGCGTTCCCGTGCACGACATTGCCATGATGACCACGATCGCCCTTCGCTTTATCCCAACGCTGATGGAAGAAACCCGGCGCATTATGAACGCGCAGAAAGCGCGCGGAGCCGATTTTACGAGCGGGGGATTGATCCGGCGCGCAAAATCGCTGCTTCCGGTTTTGATCCCGCTGCTGGTTTCCGCGTTCAACCGCGCGTATGAGCTTGCCGCCGCAATGGAATGCCGCTGCTATCACGGCGGAAAAGGAAAAACGAAAATGAAGATCCTGCACTTGCGCTTCGGGGATGTTGCCGCCGTTTTACTGGTGGTCGCCTTTGGCGTAGGAATCGTATTTCTCAACCGCTACGGATTTTACTACACCATGAAATAACCCGGGCAAATCTTCCAAAGGACGTTTTTTATGAAACTTTTGATTCATATTGCCTACGTCGGAACAAAATACTGTGGGTACCAGGTGCAATCCAACGCGCCCAGCATTCAAAAGGAACTCAACCGGGCAACCGAAGCGCTCTTCGGTTATCCTTGCGATATTGTCGGATGCAGCCGCACCGACAGCGGCGTGCACGCGCGTGATTTTTGCGCAACGGTCGCAAAACGGGGAACGAACGATCTTCCAACCGATCTTTTGCCAAACCGTATCCCGCAGGCGCTTTGCGCGCATTTGCCGGAGGATATCCGCGTGTTTGCGTCCGAATGGGTTCCGCCGGATTTTCACGCAAGATACGACGTTTCCGAAAAAGAATACCTTTACCGCATTTATAACGCTCCCGTGATGGACCCGTTTGAGATCGACCGTGCCTGGCATTTCCCGCAAAAAATCGACGCAGACGGTTTGGCTTGTATGCAAACCGCGGCGGCGTATTTCTTGGGGAAACACGATTTTTCCGCCTTTATGGCGCAGGGAAGCCATGTGGGCAACACGGAGCGCACCGTTACCAAATCGCAAATCGAAGTTCGGGATTCTCTCATCCTGTATCGTGTTGCGGCCGACGGATTCCTCTACAATATGGTTCGTATCATGGTTGGAACCCTGATTGACGTTGGAAGGGGAAAAATTCAGCCGGAGAAAATTCCGGCAATTCTGGGGGGAAAAGACCGCGCCGCCGCAGGGCAAACGGCACCCGCTTGCGGGCTGTACCTCGATCGTGTTCAATACTTTGCCGAATAACAAGAAGGCCGGATTCTTATTGACTTTTTCTACCCAATATGATAAAATCAAAAAAAAGGAGAACATATTATGCCGGTTTACGTATTTGATTTGATTTTGTTGGCAGTTCTGCTGTTCATCGTAATTCGCAGTTGTGTAAAGGGCTTTTTCAAAACCGTGTTCGGCTCTTTGCGGTTGGTCTTTTCGTTTATTGCCGCTTATTTTCTCGGCAAGCCCGTTGGCGGATTCATTGATCAGAAATTTGTTTACGGCTGGACTTATAACGGCGTTTACTCGAAAATCCACGAACTTTATGAAAGCGCGTCGGAAAGTTTTGACGTTCAAAAGATCCTTTCGGTCTTTCCGAAATTTTTAATTCCGGAATCCATACGCGAAACGCTCGAAAACTCCGAGGCAACGGGAGAGGAACTTGTTACCACCGCATCCAAGGCGGTTTCCGGCGCAATTTCCCATTTCGTTTCCATGATCGTGGCGTATATTCTGGTTTTCATTCTTGCGTGGATCCTTTTGTGGCTGATTACCAAGATCCTCGGAAACGTTATTCACAAAATCCCGATCGTCGGAACGCTGGATCATATTCTTGGCGCCGCGCTCGGATTGCTGATCGGTTGGATACTCATGTCGCTCATCTGCTCGCTGTTCCGCTTCTTTATGGAAACGTCCGAGTTTTACACCAATTCCCACGTTTTAAAATTCTTTGCCGAAAATCCAATTACAAAGTATATTTCATTTCTGGATTTTTACGCGCTTTTGGCAAAGATCATACCCAATAAATAAATTCCGAAAGGATCATCAAATTCAATGGTCATGTGTTCCCAATGCCACAAACGGGTGGCGGTCATCTTTGTAACAAAAATGGAAAACGGCGAAAAAAGCACACAGGGACTTTGCATGAAATGCGCAAAAGAGCTGGGTGTGCCGATCGATAATATCGTCGGGAACGTCATGAATCAACTTGGCGTTACGCCCGATCAACTGGAAAATATGGAAAACGAGTTGGGCGCATTCCTGCAAGGGGAAACGCCTTCCGACGCCGACGATAACGAGGATGGCGGCGCGCCCGCCATTGATCTTCCCAATCTCTTCCGTCCTGCCGGTATGGCACAGCCCTCGCAGGCACCGCAAGGGGCGCCCAATGCCCAGGAAGGAAAAAAAGACCCCCGCAAAAAGAAAGAGGAGAAAAAGCTCCGCTTTCTTACCACCTATTGCAGAAATCTGACGCAGTTTGCAAGAGAAGGCAAGTTGGATCGCATCATCGGGCGGGATAAAGAGTTGGATCGCATTACGCAAATTCTTTGCCGCCGGCAAAAGAACAACCCCTGCCTGATCGGTGAACCGGGCGTTGGCAAAACGGCGATTGCCGAAGCGCTTGCCATTCGCATTGCCGAAGGCGCCGTTCCTTACAAACTGCGCGGAAAAGAAATTTATCTTGTTGATATGACGGCGTTGGTTGCCGGAACGCAGTTCCGCGGCCAGTTTGAATCCCGTATTCTCGGCCTTTTGGGCGAGGTTCGCGAGGTTGGAAACGCCATTCTCGTCATCGACGAAGTGCATAATATCGTCGGTACGGGTGAGGCGGAGGGAAGCGTGAACGCCGCAAATATCCTCAAACCGGCGCTCTCCCGCGGCGAGGTCCAGATCATCGGCGCAACCACACTGAACGAATATCGCAAGTATATCGAGAAGGATTCGGCTTTGGAACGCCGTTTTCAGCCGGTTACCGTGAACGAGCCGGGAATTGAGGAAAGCGTAAAAATGCTTGCCGAAATCAAGCATTATTACGAAGAATTCCACAACGTGAAAATATCGGAGGCCATGCTTCGCCGCGCGGTCGTTCTTTCCGAACGCTATATTACCGATCGCTACCTGCCGGATAAGGCGATCGACCTTTTGGACGAGGCCGCGTCGCACCTTTCGCTCAACTCTTCCGCGCTGAACGAAACCTGCGAAATTCGCGACCGATTGCTTGCTCTTCGCGCGGAAAGAGAGGCGCTGGAAAGCGAAATCGCCGGCAACGATCAGGTCGAACAGCACCGTTACGAGGAAATCACAAAGATCCGCGCCGAAGAGCTCAAACTCTCCGAGCAGGTCAAAAAACTGGAACCGGAAGCCGATTCGATCGAATTGACAGAAGATGATCTTGCAAACGTAATCGAGCTTTGGACGGGTGTTCCCGCCAAATCCATTACCGAGAACGAATTTGAGCAGATCGACCACCTGGAAGCGCGCCTCAAAACCCATATCATCGGGCAGGATCAGGCAGTAGAGGCGGTTGCAAGAGCCATTAAACGCAATCGAGCGGGCGTTTCCTATAAACGCAAGCCGGTTTCCTTTATTTTCGCCGGGCCGACCGGCGTTGGAAAGACCGAGCTGGTCAAAACGCTGGCAAACGATCTGTTTCATTCGCCCGAAACGCTCATCCGGCTGGATATGTCCGAATTTATGGAGAAGCACTCGGTTTCCCGCATTATCGGCGCGCCTCCCGGCTACGTGGGATACGACGAGGCCGGGCAGTTGACCGAGAAAATCCGCCGCCGGCCTTATTCGGTCATCCTTTTTGACGAAATCGAAAAGGCGCATCCCGACGTTTTGAACATTCTGCTGCAAATTCTGGACGACGGAAGAATCACCGACGCGCACGGCAAAACGGTCAATTTTGAAAATACCGTGATCGTAATGACAACCAATGCCGGCTCGGATCATTCAGCGGCGCTTGCGGGTTTTTCCGCGAACGAGGAAATTTCGGGCAAGGATCGCACCGAAAAGGCGCTTTCTTCCTTCCTGCGCCCCGAATTTTTGAACCGTGTGGACGAAATTATCACCTTCCGCTCGCTGGATGAATCCGATTTTGAAAAAATTGCCGGCATCCAACTTTCGGAACTTGCCAAAGCTTTGCAGGAAAAACAGATCAATCTGACGTTTACCGACGCGGCAAAAGCATTGATCGCGAAAAAATCTTTCTCCCGCCGCTACGGCGCGCGCAATATGCGGCGCTATATTCAAAGGGAAGTGGAGGACCGGCTTGCCGAACTGATCATTTCCGATTATGCGCATACTTTTACGCAGGCGAAAATCGACGCCGACGGTGAATCGCTGAAAATCCTTTGCCTTTAAGATCGTTCCAAAGGGCTGTTGTTTTCTTCTCTTTGAAGAATGCAACGCCCTTTTTTCACGGTATTTTCTGCTAAAAGCCCTCTTTTTTGCATATATTTCATAATGTGGAAAGGAGTTGGGTTTTATGAAAAGATACAACACCGCCGATTTGCGCAAATTGCAAATCATCAATATCTGCGACGGAAGCTGCCTTGGTTTTGCTACCGATTTTGAATTTGAAGCCGAGCCCGAATGCGGCAGAATGATCGCTTTGGTTATTGGGGGCAGTTCCGGCTTTTTCGGACTGGGGAGAAGGGACGATCTTGTAATCCCGTGGCGCATGATCGAGTGTATCGGGGAGGATACCATTCTGGTAAAAATCAACAAAGGGGAAATTTCTTCCTGTTTTTGCCCTTGCAGACCGAAAAAGAAGGGAAAATTATGAACTTTTTGTAAATTTTTGCTTTCGTTCTTGCTTTTTCTTTTATTATATGATATACTACAATTCGATTGCGCGCCGGGTGGCGTAAGCAATCAAAAAACATTACACACACTGCGGCAAAAGCTGCGTCGGTGCCGCTCTCCGGGCGGTCAGCGCAGGATTCCCGCAGTGGTGGAAAAACCGAAGGAGGACATGAAAAATGTCAGTTATCTCAATCAAGCAGCTGCTTGAAGCCGGTGTTCATTTCGGACACCACACCAGACGCTGGAACCCCAAAATGGCCGAGTACATTTTCACGGAGCGCAATGGTATTTATATCATCGACCTGCAAAAAACCGTGAAGAAGTTTGACGAAGCTTACGCATTTGTTCGCGAGCTTTCCGAAAACAACGGCACGCTGTTGTTCGTGGGTACCAAAAAACAGGCCGCCGAAGCCATTAAGGAAGAGGCAACCCGCTGCGGAATGTACTATGTGAACGTTCGCTGGCCGGGCGGTATGATGACCAACTTCAAAACCATTAAGAAGTCGATCAACCGCCTCAACAGTTTGTACCGTATGCAGGAAGACGGCACCTTTGATCTGCTTCCCAAAAAGGAAGTTGCCGCTATGCAGAAAGAAATTTTCGATCTTGAAAAGAGCTACGGCGGTATCAAATCGATGGAGCGCCTGCCTGACGCCGTGTTTATCGTTGACCCCAAAAAGGAAAGAAACGCCGTTTTGGAAGCAAAAAAACTGGGTATCCCGGTAATCGCAATCGTTGATACCAACTGCGATCCCGACGACGCCGACTATATCATTCCCGGTAACGATGACGCGATCCGCGCCATCAAACTGATCTCCTCCGCGCTTGCCGACGCTATTATCGAAGGCAAGCAGGGCGAGGAAACCGCTGCCGCGGAAGAAGCCGAGGCCACTGCCGAAGCTACCGACGCCGAATAAAAGAAAGGAGAGAAACAATATGGCTACCATTACCGCAAAAGACGTTGCCGCTCTCCGTGCAAAAACCGGTATCGGCATGATGGAATGTAAAAAAGCCCTTGTTGAAGCCGACGGCGATATGGACGCCGCCGTTAAGATCCTTCGTGAGAAGGGCGAGCTGAAAGCCGAATCCAAAATGGCAACCAGAATTGCCGCCGACGGAATTGTTGAAATTCTGAAAGAGGGCAACAAAACCGCAATGATCGAGGTCAACTCGGAAACCGACTTCGTTGCCAAAAACGAAACCTTCAAAGCGTTCGTATCCGATCTGCTTGCAATTATCATCAAAGAAGCTCCGAAGGACGTTGACGCCCTGATGGCTTGCCAATTTGACGCAGAAATGACGGTTGACGCCAAGGTGAAGGAAATGATCTTCAAGATCGGTGAAAAGCTGACCATTCGTCGCTTCGCCGTTGTGGAGGGAATTACCAGCACCTATATTCACGGCAATGGCTCCATCGGCGTCGTTGTCAAATTTGAAACCAACGTTGCCGATAAGCCCGAGTTTGCCGCTTTCGCAAAGAATATCGCTTTGCAGATCGGCGCTTATCCCACCCCGTACCTCTGCCGTGAGCAGGTTCCCTCAAGCGTTCTGGACGAGGAGAAGAAAATTCTGCTTGCCCAAATCGCCAACGATCCCGCAAACGCCAACAAGCCCGAAGCAATCAAGGAGAAAATGGTTCTCGGTCGTATTTCCAAGTTCTACGACAACAACTGCCTGTTGGATATGACCTACGTTAAGGACGAGGACATGAAGGTTGGTCAATATGTGAAAGCAACCGCAAAAGAGCTTGGCGGCGAAATTGCCATCGTTGATTTCTATCGCTTTGAAAAGGGCGAAGGCATTCAAAAGAGAGAGGAAAACTTTGCAGAAGAAATTGCAAAGATGACCGCCGGTAAATAATTGCTTACAAAAAAAAATCCCGCGCAGTTTTTGCGCGGGATTTTTTTGTTTTGTTTTTCCATGTTTTTCAAAAAAGGTGTTTACAAAATCCTTTTTTTGTAGTAAAATAAAAAGGAAGAAACAGAAAAGGAGAATTGCGTTTATGGATCAACCGAAATATCGGCGCGTTTTGCTGAAACTTTCCGGCGAGGCACTCTCGGCGGGAGGCAACGGTATTCTCAATTTTGAATTTGTTGAAAAGGTAGCAAAAGTCATTCACAAGTGCGTCAACGCCGGCGTTCAGGTTGCCGTTATCGTTGGTGCCGGAAACATTTGGCGCGGCCGTCAAGGCGGCAAAATGGACCGCAACCGGGCCGACCACATGGGCATGTTGGCTACAATTATCAATTCCATTGCTTTGCAGGATTCCTTTATTGCCGAGGGAATGGAAGCCGTGGTATTAACGGCCGTTCCCATGAAAGCGTTTGCCGATCCTTACACCGCAAGAGAAGCCGATGCGGCGCTCAAAGCGGGAAAGGTAGTCATCTTCGGCGGAGGGCTGGGAACTCCGTATTTCTCCACCGATACGGCCGCGGCCGTTCGCGCCGCGGAGATTGGCGCCGATTGCATTTTAATGGCAAAGAACATTGACGCCATTTACAGCGCCGATCCGAAAACCAATCCCAATGCCGTTCGCTATACCGATCTTACTTATCGCCGCATTTTGGACGAAGGGCTGCGCGCGCTGGATTTTTCGGCAACCATTTTCTGCATGGATAATCACCTGTGCGGCTATGCCTTTGGACTTTCCGATCCCGAAAATATTTACCGCGTCATCATGGGTGAAGCGGTTGGAACCGAAATACATAACTGAAAGGAGAAACACCATGAAATTTGATACCGCACATACCAAAGAAAAAATGCAAAAATCCGTTGCCGCTTTTGAGAGCAACCTTTCCACCATTCGCGCAAGCCAGGCAAACGCGGCCGTTGTTTCCAAGGTGACTTTTGAGTATTACGGAACGCCAACCAAAATCGTGGATATGGCTTCCGTTTCGGTCACCGATCCCAAAACGCTCACCATTTCTCCTTACGATCGTTCTACCTTGAAGGAAATGGTTAAAGCCCTGTACGCTTCCGACATTGGCATTACCCCCACCGACGACGGCACGGTGATCCGCCTGATCTTCCCGCAACTCACCGAGGAACACCGCAAGGCGTTGGCAAAACAAATTCAAAAAACGGCCGAGGACGCCCGCGTTGCCATTCGCAATATCCGCCGTGACGCCAACGAGGAGATCAAAAAAACGAAAAAAGACGGCGAAATGACCGAGGATGAGCAGAAAGCGAGCGAAAAATCGGTTCAGGATCTTACCGATTCCTTTATCAAAGAAATTGACGCGATTACCGCGAAAAAAGAAAAAGAGATCATGCAGATCTGATTATAACACTTTGATTGACCCGGTGGGTTTTTGCTCGCCGGGTCAACGCAAAAAGGACGGATTTTACCGAAATGTTTTGGTTTGGAAAAAAGAAAACGACAATGGCGGAACGCGGCGAACGTGTAGACGACCGCTTACAGCACATTGCCTTTATTATGGACGGAAACGGTCGCTGGGCTCGCCGGCGCGGAATGCCCCGCGAATACGGACACAGCCACGGTGCCGCAACCTTTAAAAAAATCGGTCGCTATTGCGAAAAGATCGGCATTCATTTTATGACCGTTTACGCCTTTTCCACAGAGAACTGGAAGCGTCCGCAAAAAGAAGTGGACACCATTATGCAGATCTTTGACGAATATATCGAGGATTGCTTTCGTGATATGGAAACGGATAACGTTCGCGTCCGTTTTATCGGCAATTTGTCGGTCTTTTCGGATTCGCTGCGTTTCAAAATGGATAAGATCGACCGAGAAACGTCGCACAAACCTTTCGTTTTGAATATTGCTGTCAACTACGGCGGGCGGGAAGAGATTACCAACGCCTGCAACGAGCTGATCCGGGAAGGGAAAGCGGAAGTTACCGAGGAAGATATTACTGCCCACCTTTACACGCTCGGCTGTCCGCCGCCCGATCTGATCGTGCGCACGGGGGGCGAGTTCCGTTCTTCCAACTTTTTGCTGTGGCAATCGGCATACAGCGAATACTATTTCACCAACGTTCTCTGGCCGGATTTTTCGACACTTGACGTCGATCAGGCCGTTTCGGAGTTCTATAAAAGAAGGCGTCGTTTCGGCGGCGTTTGAAAGAAAGGAGAATCTCTGCCGAATGTTAAAAAGAATTATTACCGCGCTGGTATCGCTTTGCGTTTTCATTCCGGTTCTGATTTTTGCGGATACGCCGGTTTTACCGATCGGAATTGCGGTTTGCGGCGTTCTTGCCGTTTATGAAATTCTTGCCTGCACCGGCCTTGCCCGCTCAATAGTAATTTCCATCCCGCTTTATCTTACTGCGGCCGCGTTCCCGTTTTTAATGCGGTATCTGCCCGATTCCGAAACGGTTACTTGGCCGAAAATTGCCGTTGCAAGCTTGTTTTTTATCATTCTGTATCTGTTCGGGGTTCTGATCTTTTCCAAAGGGAAATATCAGCTCCCCCATATTGCAACCGCCTTTTTGTGTTTTGCCTATTCCTTGACCGGCCTTTACGCCATTCAGTATTTACATGATTTTACCGAGGGCGGAAAATACATCTATCTGATCGCATTTGTCGGCGCGTGGATCACCGATATTTTCGCCTATTTCTGCGGTATTCTGTTCGGCAGAAAAGGGAAA
>JBGUNW010000129.1:0-6286 GCA_045117555.1 Eubacteriales bacterium | reverse complement strand
GTCCATGGTTGCGCTGCCGTCGTGGGTTTCGCCCAACTTGTGCGTTTTGCCCGTGTAGAACAGGATACGCTCGGTGGTTGTGGTTTTTCCGGCGTCGATATGCGCCATGATACCGATGTTTCTGGTATTTTCAAGTGAATACTCTCTTGGCATGAATGGTTATCTCCTTGACTTTCGCAACGGCAGATATCAATATCTGTAATGTGCAAACGCTTTGTTTGCTTCTGCCATACGGTGGGTTTCTTCTTTTTTCTTGAATGCTCCGCCTGTGCTGTTCTTGGCGTCAAGAATTTCTCCGGCAAGTCTTTCCGCCATCGTCTTTTCACCGCGTTTTCTTGCAAATTGGATCATCCAACGCAAGCCAAGCGTTTGACGTCTGTCGGCTCTGACTTCCATAGGAACCTGGTAGGTGGAACCGCCGACGCGGCGGGCCTTCACCTCTAAAACAGGCATAACATTTTCAAGCGCTTCCTGGAAAATTTCCAACGGGTTCTTTCCCTGTTTTTCCTCGATCTGCTTGAAAGCGTCGTAAACAATGGTTTGGGCAACGCCCTTTTTGCCGTCATACATCACGTTGTTGATCAGTTTGGTTACCAGTTTGGAACCGTACAACGGATCCGGCAATACATCTCTTTTGGCAATACGACCTCTTCTCGGCACTGTACTTCCCTCCTTCATGAAAAATATGAGATCATTGGTACTCAAAAGCAAATCTTCTGTTGGCGCCGCGTCCGAGGTGAAACATAAACATTAAATTATGGAATTCACAACAAACGGGCTGTTCGGAAATGATGCTTTCGGTTTTTTGTGTTGCTAAACCTCGGAATTACTTCTTCTTTTTAGCAGCTTTTGCTCCGTACTTGGAGCGGGCCTGTTGCCGGTTGGCAACGCCTTGCGCATCCAGCGTTCCGCGGATGATATGATAACGCACACCAGGCAGGTCACGGACTCTTCCGCCGCGGATCAGAACAACCGAGTGCTCTTGCAGGTTGTGTCCGATACCGGGAATGTAGACCGTTGCTTCCAGGCCGTTGGTAAGACGGACTCTTGCGATTTTACGCATTGCCGAGTTCGGCTTTTTCGGGCTGGTGGTAGAAACCTTGGTGCAAACGCCTCTTTTCTGCGGTGCCGACTGGTCGATCGCGCTGTTCTTCAAAGAGTTAAAGCCCTTTTGCAGAACGGGTGCCTTGGATTTGTACACCTTTTCGCCGCGACCTTGTTTGACAAGTTGGTTGAATGTTGGCATTCTTTTTCCTCCTTCTTCCAAAATTTAATGTTTATCTTACAGACACCCGGCTCGCGCCGCGTGGAACTGCCTTTGCAACCGCCCGTCTCCGCAAAATTGCATAGTTCGGGCATAGTACAACAGATTACATAATATTATAGCATTTCAATTTTATTTTGTCAAGAAAAACAAATTCTGCCAATATTTTTTCTACATTATGCACAAATTTTACTTTTGTAAATTTGTCTTTTTGAATAAAAATATCAATATTTCCCTTATTTTATTATAATTCCCATTTTTCGCCCGAATATACAACGAGCCGCCCAATGCGCGAGCGGCTCGTTTTTTTTCTTTGCGTTTTGATTATCCGGCAACCGAATCGGTTTCGTCCACGCGGTGAACGCCGATATTCTTGTAGCATTCCATGCCGGTTCCGGCAGGGATCAGTTTGCCGATGATCACGTTTTCCTTCAAACCGATCAGGTGGTCGACCTTGCCGTCGATCGCCGCCTCGGTCAGCACGCGGGTGGTTTCCTGGAAGGAAGCCGCCGAGAGGAAGGATTCAGTTTGCAGCGATGCACGGGTAATACCCAGCAAAACGACCGTTCCGGTAGCGGGGCGCAGATCGGTCTCGCCGGCGTTGATGCGCTCCTGAACCGCTTTGTTGGCGTCCTCAAACACCGTTTTGTCAATGCGCGAGCCGGTGAGCAGGCCGGTATCGCCGGCGTCGTCCACCTGGATCTTGCGCGTCATCTGGCGCGCGATGATCTCCACGTGCTTATCGTTGACGTTACAGGACTGCGAACGGTAAACCTTTTGAATTTCCTTGATCAGGTATTCGTAAACGGCATCCAGCCCCAGCACCTTCATAACGTCGGCCGGCGCTTTGTTGCCCTCGGTGATGGACTCGCCCTTTTCCAGGTGCTGCCCCTCAATAATGGCAAGCTTGGTTCCGTACGGGATCTGATACTCGCGCGGCGTGGTCTGCTCGCTGTCGGCATCCGGCGTGATGGTCACGTAGTGGATCATATTTTCGCCGATGTTGATGTGCGCGGTACCGGTGATTTCGGTAACAACGGCCGGTTTCTTGGGTTGGCGCGCCTCGAACAATTCCTCAACGCGGGGCAGACCTTGCGTGATATCCGAGCCGGCAACGCCGCCGGAGTGGAAGGTACGCATGGTGAGCTGGGTACCCGGTTCGCCAATGGACTGCGCGGCGATAATACCCACCGCCTCGCCAACGTTGACGAGCTTGCCGTTTGCAAGGTCGGCACCGTAGCAATGCGCGCAAATACCGTGGCGCGCATGGCATTGGATTGCCGTGCGGATGCAGACGCTCTTAATGCCTGCCGCCTCGATCTTCTTGGTCATTTCCTCGGTGATCATGGTGTCGTCCTCCACCAGCACTTCGCCGGTTTCGGGATGAACGACGGGACCCATGGTGAATCTGCCCAGAATACGCTCGGAGAGCGATTCCAGAACATTCTTATCATCCATAATATCGGTGACCCATGCGCCCTCTTTGGTGTCGCACTTGATCTCGCGGACGATCACGTCCTGCGAAACGTCGACCAAACGACGGGTCAGATAACCCGAGTCGGCGGTACGGAGCGCCGTATCCGACAAGGACTTACGCGAACCCTTTGCGCCCATGAAATATTCCAGAATGTTCAAGCCCTCGCGGAAGTTGGATTTGATCGGGATTTCGATGGTGCGGCCGTTGGTTGCAAACATCAATCCGCGCATACCGGCGAGCTGACGCATTTGCGCAACCGAACCACGAGCGCCGGAATCCGACATGATCTTGATCGGGTTGTAGCGGCTGAAACTTTCCTGCAATTTTTCGGTCACGTCGTCGGTGGTCTTGTTCCAGAGCTTGATGACCGCGTTGTAACGCTCTTCGTCCGAGAACAGACCGCGCTTGTAGTACTCGTTGAGTACGTCCACCTGTTTTTGCGCCGCCTCGATCAGCGGGGTTTTCTCCTTCGGAATGGTCATATCGTAAACCGAAATGGAGAGCGACGCGCGGGTAGAATATTGGTAGCCGAGCGCTTTGATCTCGTCCAGCATATCGGCGCAGATCGCCGGACCGTTGTTGCGAATGCAGCGGTCGATGATTTGTCCGAGCTCTTTCTTTTTCACCACGAACTCGATTTCCAGTTTGAACTCGTTTTCGGGTTTGGTGCGATCCACAAAGCCGAGGTTTTGCGGAATGACGTTGTTATAAATCAGTCTGCCCAGCGTGGTGTTGATGATCGCGGTCTTTTTCTCGCCGTCGATCTCCTTTTCCACACGGACCCAAATTTTGGCGTGCAGACCCAGAACGCCGTTCTGGTAGGCGCACATTGCCTCGTTGAAGTCGCGGTAGCGGCCGTTTTCGCCCGTCTCGCCGTCCTTTTCCATGGTCAAATAGTACGCGCCCAGAATCATATCCTGCGAAGGCACGGTAACGGCTTTACCGTCCATGGGTTTGAGCAGGTTGTTTGCCGAAAGCATTAAGAATCTTGCCTCGGCCTGTGCTTCCGCCGAAAGCGGAACGTGTACCGGCATTTGGTCGCCGTCAAAGTCGGCGTTGAACGCCGGGCAAACCAGCGGGTGCAGTTTAATGGCGCGCCCCTCTACCAGGATCGGCTCGAAGGCCTGAATGGAAAGGCGGTGCAAGGTAGGCGCGCGGTTGAGGAGCACGGGATGCTCTTTGATCACGTTTTCCAACGCGTCCCAAACGCACTCGTTTGCCGAATCGTAGGCACGGTCGATCTTCTTTTGCGCGTCCTTGACGTTGGTTGCCTTGCCCATTTCCACCAGGCGTTTGATAACGAAGGGCTTGAACAGCTCGATTGCCATTTCCTTCGGCAGACCGCACTGGTAAATTTTAAGGTTCGGGCCAACGACGATAACCGAACGGCCGGAATAGTCTACGCGCTTACCCAGCAGGTTCTGGCGGAAACGCCCCTGCTTGCCGCGCAGCATTTCGGAAAGCGATTTGAGCGGACGGTTGGAAGCCCCGGTGACCGGTTTGCCGCGCTTGCCGTTGTCGATCAGCGCGTCCACCGCCTCCTGCAACATTCTCTTCTCGTTGCGAATGACGATTTCGGGCATCCGGCTTTCCATCAGCTTTTTCAGGCGGTTGTTGCGGGTAATGACGCGGCGGTAAAGCTCGTTGAGGTCGGAGGAGGCGAATCTGCCGCCGTCCAACTGCGTCATGGGGCGAATATCCGGGGGGGTGACCGGAACCACGTCCAGGATCATCCAATCCAGGTGGTTGCCCGAACGGCGGAAGGATTCCATAACTTCCAGCCGCTTGATGATGCGCGTTTTCTTTTGACCGGTAGCGGTTTTCAGCTCCTCGCGCATCGATTCGCAGGATTTTTCAACGTCGATTCCCTGCAAAAGCTCCTTGATCGCTTCGGCTCCCATTCCGGCGCGGAACTCGTCGCCCCATTTTTCCCGATATTCCTGGTAGGTCTTTTCGGAAAGAACGGCGCCGCGCTCCAAATCGGTGGGACCGGGGTCCAGCACAACGTTTTCGGCAAAGTAGAGCACCTGCTCCAATGCCTTGGGCGACATTTCCAGCACCAGCGCCATGCGGCAGGGGCCGGATTTCAAATACCAGATATGCGAAACGGGGGTTGCAAGTTCAATATGCCCCATCCGCTCGCGGCGCACCTTTTTGGTGGTAACGTCCACGCCGCATTTTTCGCACTTGCGGACTTCCTTGCTGTGGGAATTTTTATATTTTCCGCAGGCGCAAGCGCCGTCCTTGGTTGGGCCAAAGATGCGCTCACAGAACAGTCCGCCCGGTTCGGGTTTGAGCGTTCTGTAATTGATGGTTTCCGGCTTGGTAACCTCGCCGTAGGACCATTCCCGGATCATTTCCGGGGACGCCAATCCGATTCTGATTGAATAAAAATCCTTATTCTCCACGGTTTTTCTCCTGTTCTCGCTTATTCTTCGCTGTTGTCGTCATCCCGAAAACTGTCGGCGGAATCATCATAATATTCCTCTTCCTCGGTATCGGCAATTTCTTCGGGAGAGCCGTCGTCATTTTCGATCTGGAAGGATCTGCGGATCTCTTCCTCGGTATAATGACGATCGTAATCGCTGTAACTGTCGCGGGAGGAGAAATTATCCTCTTCACGGCAAAGCTCGGAAAGCTCAATATCGTTTCCGTCCTTATCCTGCACGCAAACGTTCAAACTCAAAGACTGCAACTCTTTGACCAGAACCTTGAACGATTCGGGAACGCCCGGCGTTGGGATATTCTGGCCCTTGATGATTGCTTCGTAAGCGCGGCGACGTCCGTTGATATCGTCGGACTTGACGGTAAGCAGCTCTTGCAGGGTGTATGCAGCGCCGTAAGCTTCCAGCGCCCAAACTTCCATTTCGCCGAAACGCTGACCGCCGAACTGGGCTTTGCCGCCGAGCGGTTGCTGCGTGACCAGCGAGTACGGACCGTTGGAGCGCGCGTGAATCTTATCGTCCACCAGGTGGTGCAGTTTGAGGTAGTACATAATGCCCACCGTTACGGGGTTATCGAACGGTTCGCCGGTGCGGCCATCGTACAGAATGGTCTTGCCATCCAGAATCTTCAACCGCTTTTCGGCGCGCAGGCGGTTCATAAACGCCTCGTCGGCGCGCTCCTTGTCGGAGAGGACGCGCAGGGATTTTTCGCCGGTGGCCTCGTTGATAACCTCTTCGTACAGTTCTTTTCCTTCCGGATTTTCCAGCGGGAAAATATCCCGTTGCAGTCCGGCGGCTTTCAGGCATTCCAGAATGTCCTTCTCGTTGGCGCCGTCAAAGACCGGAGTCATGATCTTCCAGCCCAGTTTCTTTGCGGCAATGCCGAGGTGAACTTCCAGCACCTGACCGATGTTCATACGGGAAGGCACGCCCAGCGGATTGAGCACGATATCCAGCGGGGTACCGTCCGGCAGGAAAGGCATATCTTCGGGCGGCAGAATGCGGGAAACAACGCCTTTGTTACCGTGGCGGCCCGCCATTTTATCGCCCACGGAGATCTTTCTCTTCTGTGCGATATAAACTTTAACAACCTTGTTTACA
>JBGUNW010000128.1:0-10448 GCA_045117555.1 Eubacteriales bacterium | reverse complement strand
GTGCACTGATCCTTGCCGTGCACGAACAAGCGTTTTTAGATCACGTTGTAGAACTTTTCAAAACAACGATAGAAGGTGAAAAAATGGATTACGGAAGCAATTTTTCGGTCAGCGAAAATTATGAAGTCATTTCCTACAAGAGCGCAAAGGGCGAAAAAAAACTGGTTGGTGACGGCAATAAGAATCCGCTTTCCTATGCCGTTGGCGAAACGGCAATTTTCTCGGTAGCGGCAACGGCCGGCGATAAACTGTTGAGCGTTCCGTATTTTCAGGTAGACGTTTGGAACGAAGCCACAGGAACGGGCGAAACGCTATATCTGGACGGTTCCAAGGGCTATATTGAATACACGGTTGAAAACTTCTCCAAGCCCGGCTTTTTATACCTGAATGCCAATGCTTGCGACGAGGGGAAACAGAAGATCGCCTCTTTTTCCGATTCGGCAAACGGATATCATTTTCTCGGCAGTATCGGCTTTGGGACCGATCAAATTCGCCCAACGGAGATTCCCTCAGATTTTGATTCTTATTGGGATTCGGTCGTCACGGCGGTTGATATGCAGAATACCGTTGGTATGAAACTCAACAAGCTCACCACAACCCAGGCCGGTTACTACACCTATTATTGGGAAACGCCTACGGCAAGCAAGCATACCGATGCCGAACCGAACGTTGCCGCAGGGTATCTCACCGTTCCCGTTTCGGCAAGTGCCGAAAACAAGATCGGTCTGCGTATCACCTTCCAGGCGCATGACGGCAGTATTCCGATCCCCGATCCGGTTTACAAGGAAAACACCGCAACGCTCATCGTTTGCGCCCACGGGTTTGATTTGGAAAAGGCAAAAACCAATACCATTTATTATGCAAAGCAAAAAGATCGCATCGGCAACTTTATCGAAAAGCCGGACTATATGAAGGATATGATCATGCGCGATCTGCTCGGCGCCCGGTTCCTGTTGGATCATTTTGGTCCTTCCGGCAATAATTATTGGGATGGGGAAACGTTTGTGGTTGCCGGCAACAGTATGGGCGCCATGCAAAGCACGGCGGTTGCCGCGCTGACCAAAGAGGTGACCGGCACCGACGTCAGTCTTTTGGATATCGGCATTCCGTTCCTTTGCGATACCAAGGGCGGAACCATTGGCCGCAAGCCGCGCACCTGGCCGAGGGAGCTGCAGGAACTCGGATATATTGACCCTGCTAATTTTGCCGCAAAGCTGACCTGCAATGTGAAAATTCTTGCGGGGTTGGGCGATTCTATTTGCCCTTCTTCCGGCGTTATGGCACTGTATAATGGAATTGCGAGCACTGAAAAAACACTGACCTTTAAGCAAAATTATTGGCATGGTAACGGCGGTGGCGGTGGAGAATACCAACTTTCACAAACCGCCGGCAAATAAAAGAAATAAAAAGGCGACGGCAAAGAAAACCGCCGCCTTTTTTTGCGAAAATGCTGCCTAAAAATTGCCGTTTCTCTTGACATTTTTCTTCTTCACTGTTATAATTACATTGGAATAAAATGTATTCGGAAAGGAAACATGAACTATGCATTATTTGAATAATACCGCGTTGAAAATCAAGGAGAAAAAAGAGCTGAACATTGCCTATATCGGCGGTTCGGTCACCCAGGGGTATGGTTCCTCCAACGGCAGGGAGAAAAGCTGGCCCACGCTGGTCAGCCGTTGGATGGAGGAAACCTACGGCATTAAGGTCAACTTCGTCAATGCCGGCATCGGCGGCACCGCTTCCTATCTTGCCAACTTCCGTTTTGATACCGATGTTGCGCCCATCAAGCCCGATTTGTTCTTCATTGAATTTGCCGTAAACGATTACTATGAAGATTTTGATTACCGCACCGTTCGCCGGCAGTCGGAATCCCTTTTGGCAAAGGCCTACGCGCTCAACCCCGATATGGACGTTGTGTACGCGTTTACCTACGACCTGCATTACGACACCGCCGACTATCCCCAGCTCCGCGCCCACCGCGACGTTGCCGACCGCAACGGGCTGCTGTCGGTCAAATTCAGCGATTACATCTATGCAAAATGCCGCGAAACCGGCGAAAACCCGCACGACTTTTACATTGACTGGGTCCACCCCAACGATTACGGCTACAAAACCTATGCCGAAATTGTGGAAAGCGTTTTGGCAAAAGAGCTGGAAAACTGCAAGGGCGCAACCAAACTCGTTTCGCATAGCTTGACCGCCGTTTCGGACGGTCTTTTGACTGGCGCGCGTCTTGTTACCGGCGAAAAGGCCTACGACCTTTCCGGCTGGACCTTTGAAGAAAAGGGAATGCGCTACGGAGGCCATTTGATTGCCGAAAAACCGGGCAGCACCTGCAAAGTGGACTTTGAGGGAACCGATTTCGGCTTGTTCTATAACGCCGGCGAAAACTGCGGCAAACTGCAATTTGTGGTGGACGGCACCGAGCGGCTCATTATTGACACCTACCTGTGGCACGAAAACTGCAAGGAAAAGCCAATTTTCACCTGCCTTGCCCCCGGAAAACATACCGTTGAAGTCACCCTTCTAGAAGATAAAAACGGAAAGAGCGGCGGCAACAAAGCCGAAATCGGCGCCTTCCTCGTTGGTTAATTCTGAAAAAATAAAGAAGGAGAATCCGCCATGCTTGTTGGAATTTGCGATTTTTTGTTCAAAGAAATTACCGAAAATTATGATGAATGCTACAAGCTTGTCGCCGAGCTCGGCTACAACTCGGTCGATTTGAGCAGCCGGGAATGGTCGGTTGGCGAAATTTATAAGGAACAAATGTCCGGCCATTACGATAAATCGCTTGAAGAACTGGAAGCGTATTACAAGCCCATGTACGAGGCGGCAACCAAATACGGTATCATCTTCAATCAGCTGCACGCGCCGTTCCCCACGGCGCGCACCGGCTACCCGGAACTGAACGCCTACATTCACATGACTTTTGAGAAGTGCATTCATATTGCACGTATGTTAAAGTCGAAGTATCTTGTGGTTCACGGCGTACACGTGGATAATCACAGAACCGTGGAGGAGGATTTTCAATATCACCTCGACCTGTTTTCCACCTTTATCCCGCTCCTCAAAGAGCAGGGAGTGGTGATGTGCATTGAGAACACCTACTACTATTATCTCGGCCGTATCAACTGTTACAGCGGCTCCAATTCCGAATTTTTGGTGCGGCTGGTGGAGGAGCTGAACAAAATGGCCGGCGCCGAGTGCTTTGGCCTTTGCTACGACGTTGGCCACGGCAACATTACGGGAAAAGATCAATTTCAAGAGATCCTTGCGTACGGCGACCACCTCAAAGTGCTGCATATTCACGATACCGACGGGACATTTGATACCCACCTCATTCCCTATACCGCGCGCTATACCGACCGGCAGGGAACCGACTGGGACGGCGTTCTCAAAGCCCTTGCAAAAATCAATTACAACGGTGTGATCAACTTTGAGAGCGACGGCGGTATTCTCGGCTTCCCGAAGGAGCTGCGCCGCGCCGCGTTGTATCTGAACGCCGAGATCGGAAAGTATTTCAGCAAACGGATCGAGGAATACAAAAAGGAGTACCAAAAAGTATAATGGACATAGAAACAGGCGAGCAGACACCCCAAATTCCCGCCGTGATGAAATTCACCCCGGCGGTTTTTGCCGTTCGGAACGAATACCAGATCATGATCCCGGTCAAGGAACCGACCATTATGTGGGTTCAGGTGGGAACAGACACCTATTATGACGAAAGCAACGGTATTTTGCGTTCGGATACCGATTTGCACAAAATAACCGTTCCCATGTCAGTGTTAGACACCGCCGGGGAGTATACCGTTTACTGGAAACGCATGATCGAGCGCAAGCCCTATTTCCCGGTCGCCGGCCCGGTGGAAAGCGCCGAGTTCGCGTTTTCTCCGTTGCGGGGGGAATTGATCCGCGCTTATATGATTGCCGACGCGCATGGGCATTTCCAAAAGGCGCTCGGTGCGGCAAAGCTGTTTATGGAGCAGCAGGGCGGAATCGACCTATTAATTTTGAACGGCGACGTTGTCAACCATAGCGGAAGTTTGGAGTATTTTGATATCTACTATCAACTTGCGCAGGAAATCACCGGCGGATCGGTCCCGGTGGTCGTTTCCCGCGGCAACCACGATTTGCGCGGGGCCTGTGCCGAAAAACTGGCGCAATACACGCCGGGCGAGAACGGAAATTCCTATTTTTCCTTCCGTCTGGGCAGCTTGTGGGGCCTTGTGCTGGATTGCGGCGAGGATAAAAACGATGATCACCCCGAATACGGCGGCACCATTTGCTGCCACGCATTCCGCGATCGGGAAACCGCTTATTTGGATGCGATCATTGAAAACGCCAAACACGAGTACAATGCCCCCGGCGTGGAGCATAGGATCGTTATTTCCCACGTTCCGTTCACCGAAATTCCGAAGCCGCCGTTCGATATCGAGCAGGAGGTCTACCGGGGCTGGGTCGAGCGGCTGAACGACGACGTTCGCCCGGATGTGATGCTCTGCGGCCACGTGCATCAAATGTACGTAACCAACAAAGGTGAAGAGAGGGATGCCTATGGCGCCGAGTTCCCGGTTGTTGTCGGTTCCCGACTGCACGAGGACAATGAAAACGAGAAAAACACCTATTTTGCGGGGTGCGGGGTTGTGATGGAAAACGAGGAGATCCGCGTTTCCTTCAACGATTCCGAAAAAGTACTGCAAGAAATTACACTTTCATAAAAAAAGAGGCCATTAAACAAATTTCATGGAAGAAATTCAGCGTTCCAATGCCAAAAAGCAAATCATTTTAATCATTTTGTGCTGCCTTGCCTACGGTTTTGCTTACGTTGGAAGATACAGCTATAACGCAAACATCAGCAACATCATCAACGAGTTTGGCGTCAGTCAGGCGTCCACAGGGTTGATCGGCACATTTTTCTTCTTTACATACGGCGTTGGGCAAATTTTAAACGCCTTTCTTTGCAAATACTATCCAAAACGGTTTATTATAGCGGGAGCACTGCTGTTTTCCTCTGTAATTAACTGCGTCATGTTCTTCCTGCCTGCAACGGCCGAAGCGTTTGAAGCAATCAAGTTTTTGTGGATGTTCAATGGTATTTGCCAATCGGTTCTTTGGCCAACGTTGATTTTAACGTTGAGTGAAACCATTGAAAAACGGTTGATGAAATACGGCATTCTGGCAATGAGCGTTTCGGTTGCGATCGGAACCTTTTTGGCGTATGGCGGCAGCGCGATTTTTTCGCTTCCCACCGTCAATTTTTACCGGGGGACCTATCTGCTTGCCATTGGTCTGATGACAACGTTGGCAATCATTTGGTTCTGCTCTTATAATACCCTAACGGCGCAAAAACCGGTAATCGGCGAAGATCAGGCCCCCGCCAAAGAGGAAAAGAAAAAATCCGGCGTCAACGGTATTCCGGCAATTCTCGCCGGACTGGTTGCCGTTTGCGCGATCTTTGCCGTTGCCGATAACCTGATCAAAGACGGTTTTCAAACCTGGGCGCCGCGCATTCTGGAAAAAACGTTTGATTTGAATATCAGTAAATCTTTGGTGTTTACGCTTGTTTTACCCGTGTTCGGATTTTTCGGCTCGGCAAGCGCACTTTTGGTCAATAAGTTCATCAAAGGATTTCGTCCGCTTACCGGGGTGTTCTATCTGGCAACCAGCTTGTGCATCGGCGGTATTGCCTTGATCTTCCATTTTGGCGGAACGGGAACGCATATGCTGATCATTGCGTTGATTTTGATGGGGCTGATTTCCAGTTTGACGCATGGTATCAATAATATTTTGACAAGTATCATGCCGCTGACCCTGCGCAGCAAGGTCAACGCGGGGCTTTTGACCGGTGTGCTCAACGGGTTCTGCTATCTCGGCAGTACCCTCAGCACCTACGGGCTTGGCAAAATTGCCGACCATTACAGCTGGAACACCGTTATCGTAGTGCTGCTGGTGGTGTCGGTAAGCGTTACGGCGCTTGCAGGAATTACAACGCTGGTTCATTTCATCAAAGATAAGAAGAACCCCGGGCAGGAAACGGTAGAGTAAAAAAGGAGGTTTGAAATGAAAACCAAACCATACCAATCCCCGCACATTTTGATTATTGAACTGCAAAATACCGATTTGATTTGTGCGTCGGACCCTTATAACGACGGCAATTGGACGATCGTCGTTTAAACAAATGCGCGGCGCGCCTTTTTGGCGCGCCGCGTTTTCTTGCCAAAATCGGCCCTGATCCCGGCTTTTTTCCGCTTGGAAAAACCACAAATGTTTTGCGGCGTGGCAAGCCGCGCGCACGGTTTTAACGAACGTGTCCGTTTTCCCGCCAGAAATCAGAGGGCGCGCCACAATTGACGCGCCCTCTGATTTGACTGGAATAGCAGGATTCAGAATCCAAATTTGCGCCGGAATTTGCAAAAAAGCAATTCTGCAACAGAGTGCAAATTGTGCCAAACCGGCAAAGCCAATCGGCGTAGGCCCTTCACGCGGAACAACCAAACAAAACCCCGGGGATGGCTGTTGGTCATCCCCGGGGTTTTGGCTGGGGTAGCAGGATTCGGACCTACGAGTGCCAGAGTCAAAGTCTGGTGCCTTACCGCTTGGCTATACCCCAATTATTTTTTCGACTTTTCAATTATACCATAAAAACCGAAAAAGTCAACCCTTTTTTTAAAAATACATTGCTTTCTTTTTTGGAATTGATTGACAAACCTTTTTTTCAGGGATATAATAAGTATGGATAATTTTGATGTGAAGAAGAAAGGAATCAACAGCATGAAAAAAACGGTTTTACGCAAATATGCCCGCTTGATCGCCGCCATGGGCGGGAACGTCCGCAAAGGCCAGGAGGTGCAAATTCTTGCCTCGGTTGAGCAGCCCGAGTTCGTTCGTATGGTGGCCGAAGAATGCTATCGTTTGGGCGCAAAAAAGGTCAGTGTGGAGTTTGACTATCAACCGCTGCAAAAGCTCAATGTTCAGAAACGCTCGGTTGCCACGCTTTGCAAGATCGAGGATTGGGAAGTGGCCAAAATGGAACACCGCGCCAACACGTTGCCCGTGCGCATCTATCTGGAATCCGACGACCCGGACGGCCTCAAAGGCGTTAACCAGGCAAAAATGGCAAAGGCGGGGCAGGCACGCTACAAGGTGATGAAACCCTACCTTGACAAAATGGAAAATCGCTACCAATGGTGCATTGCCGCTGTTCCGGGCGTTGCATGGGCAAAAAAGGTTTTCCCGGGCGAAAACAAATTCCGCGCGGTGGAAAAACTCTGGCAGAGTATTCTGATGACCTCCCGCGTGGAGGAGGACGGCGATCCCGTTGCCGCATGGGAAGAACACAACCGCGATCTTGCCGCGCGCTGTGATTATCTCAATTCGCTCGGACTTGCCGAACTGGAATACAAATCCTCCAACGGTACCGATTTCCGCGTGGGGCTTCACGAGGACGCCCTCTTTATGGGCGGCGCCGAAAAGGCGCTCGGCAGCGGCATTGTTTTTAACCCCAACATTCCCTCCGAGGAAGTGTTCACCTCACCCCGCCGCGGCAAAGCCGAAGGAATTGTATACGCGTCCAAGCCGCTCTCCTATCACGGCGAGCTGATCGAGAATTTCTCCATTCGCTTTGAAAACGGCAAGGCCGTTGAGGTGCACGCCGAAAAGAACGAGGAGCTGCTCCGAAAAATGATCTCCATGGACGAAGGCGCGGCCTACCTCGGCGAATGCGCGCTGGTACCTTACGACAGTCCCATTTCCAATTCCGGCGTGTTGTTCTATAACACACTGTTCGACGAAAACGCCGCCTGCCACCTTGCCCTCGGCCACGGGTTTACCAACGTCCTCAAAGATTACGATCAGTATACCACCGAGGAATGCTATGCCCGCGGAATTAACGAGTCGCAGATCCACGTAGACTTTATGATCGGAACCAAGGACCTTTCCATTACCGGCGTCACCAAAGACGGCAAGCGCGTTCCGATCTTCAAAGACGGCAACTGGGCATTTTGAGAGGGTACGGCCATGACAGTGACTGATCGCTTTTTGAAATACGTTTCTTACGACACCGAGTCGGACGAAAATTCCATCACGTTCCCCAGCACCGAAAAGCAAAAAGTGTTGGGCAGGGAACTTGCCGCCGAGTTGGCCGCGCTCGGCCTTTGCGACGTCCGGTTTGACGAGTACGGCTACGTTTACGCCGTTTTGCCGGCAACCAAGGGCTATGAAGATCGCCCGGTGTTCGGTTTTCTCGCGCATATGGATACCTCTTCCGGCGCGAGCGGCGCGAACGTAAAGGCAAAGATCGTTTCCTACTCCGGCGGCGTTCTGGAACTCGGCAACGGGAAAGCTCTTGACCCTGCCATGTTTCCCTCCCTTGACCGTTACTGCGGCCAGGAGCTGATCGTTACCGACGGTACCACGCTTTTGGGAGCCGACGATAAAGCCGGCGTTGCCGAAATCATGGCCGCCGTTGCCGAACTGATCGCCCACCCCGAAATTCCGCACGGCAAAATTGCCGTTGCCTTTACGCCGGATGAAGAAGTCGGCGCGGGAATGGATCACTTTTCGGTGGATCAGTTCGGCGCACAGTTTGCCTACACGGTGGACGGCGGCGAGCTGGGAGAGATCGAGTACGAAAACTTCAATGCTGCTTTGGCAACGCTCCGTGTTCACGGGCTGAACATTCACCCGGGCAGTGCCAAAAATAAAATGAAGAACGCGGTTTTAATGGCGCAGGAATGGCTTTCCCATCTGCCCGCGGCTGAAACGCCGGCGCATACCGAAGGATATGAGGGATTTTACCATGTAACGCATATTGAGGGCGAGGAGCCGGAAACCACGGTGTCGCTCATCATCCGCGATCACGATATGGAAAAATTCCAAGCGCGGAAACGATTTTTGGAAGACCTGACCGCCTACGAAAACCGCGTTTGGGGGGAAGGGAGTTTTGAACTGACCTTGCGCGACTCCTATTTCAATATGAAGGAAAAGATTTTGCCGCACATGGAGCTGATCGAAAATGCCGAAGCCGCCATGCGCAAAGCGGGAGTGGAGCCGGAGTGTATTCCCATTCGCGGTGGAACCGACGGCGCGCGGCTCTCCTTTATGGGCGTTCCTTGCCCCAATCTTTCCACGGGCGGCGCCAATTTCCATGGCGTTTACGAGTATATTCCCGTGCGCTCCATGGAAAAAATGGTGGAAGTTCTGCTCTATCTGATGAGAGCCGAATAATACAAAAAGCGGAACACTTTTTCGGTGTTCCGCTTTTTGTTACCGGAGTGGCAGCAACGGTTTAAAGTCCCGCGTTCTTTCTTTTTTCAAAGCAGGCGCTGCAATAAACGGGTCTGTCGCCGGTGGGCTGGAAGGTGACCTTTGCTTCGCCGCCGCAATCTGCGCAAACAGCAGTGAAGTATTCGCGCGGCCCTCTTGCAGCGTTCTTTCTTGCGTCACGGCATGCTTTGCAGGCCTTGGGCTTGTTCTGAAAACCCTTTTCCGCATAGAACTGCTGTTCGCCGGCCGTGAAAACGAATTCCTTGCCGCAATCCTTGCAAACAAGAACTTCATCCACAAATTCGGTGGTTTCTTCAGGGGCAGCCGTGCCGTTGAGTTCCTCTTCGTACATGTTTTGAACCTCTCTTTATGAAGATATATGTTACCCCCGACCGGAATTGCACCGGTACCTCGGCTGACGCCGCGTTCACTCTAAACCACGGTGGGCATATCTCTGCCTCAACGGGGAGGCAGGGCTTTTCTGATTTTCCGGCGCGCGCGCGCCAGCGTATTTTCAATGGATTTCCGATCTTTCCCAAGCACACCGGCAATTTCTTTTGCGGTTTGCCCGGCAACGTAAAGCATCCAAACGCGGTATTCAAAGTCCGAAAGGATCTCCCGGATCCGGCGGCGCAGCGCCTCGTAGGATTCGCTGTCGCGCAACGGTTGGGAAGGGTCGTCCTCGGCGGGCAGGGTCACGTCCTCAAAGCAAACGGCTCCTTCGGTGGGATTGTTCGTCTTTTTTCGCAAATATCCGATCAGGCGATTGGAAATACAAATTTTTGCGAAATAGCCAAAGGCAATTTTGCGTTCGGGGTCGTATTGTTCCAGCGCGTTGAAAAAAGCGATCGACGCCTCTTGGAAAAGGTCCTCGCGTTCCTCCTCGGGCAAATTCGCCGAAAATTGATAGGAAAGCGAATCGATCAGCGGGTGATACCGGTGCAAAAGAGCCGCTTTTGCGGCATCTTCACCGGCTTTTGCTTTTTGGATCAGTGCAATATCTTCTTTCAAGGGGGATTCCGATTTCATGCCTGCATCCTTTCTTTTTGGCGCGGGAAACAAAGAAAAAGCGCCGACAACAGTTGTTTTGCCGCCTTTTTTGACAACAAAACGGTGTCAACGCAGATCGCAAAAGCTCAAAACATATAGACCTCTCCCACAAACACAAGGATCTATATACA
>JBGUNW010000127.1:0-3095 GCA_045117555.1 Eubacteriales bacterium | reverse complement strand
AACTGCTTATCAAACGGCTCTTCGGAAATTACGCAAAACAGAAAGCTGATGTGATAGGACTGCTTGATTTGATTGACTCGCGTGATCAGCCATGAATAAACGATCTCGGCATAAAGCCGCTGATCCTCGGCGGAGAGCGTTTCGCACTGCTCCGCAGTGAGATATTTGAGTTCCAGATCCGGGTGACGCTGCAAAAACAAACGGCATTTTCCCGCCGTTTCGTTCTGCGCGTCGAACACCGCGTCGTATTCGATTTCCAACGCTTCCGAATTTTCATACCAATACCGAACCAGCCACTCGTGCGCCGGATATTCGGTTACGGCGCGCTTGGTTTCGTCGGCGATTTCCGCCGCGCGGGACTCCATTTGCTTTTTTATGGTATTATCGTAGAGAAACGTTTCGCAACCGTAGGTCAACGCGCCCGTCAGTAGAACGGTGACCAAAAAAAGAATGATAACGTGAAAAATGATGCCTCCCGTTCTTTTTTTCAGCTTTCCGCCACTCATGGGTAACGTTTTTTTATCCGATGTACGCATTCCGCTCCGCCTGCCTCCGTCGTTTTCCGAAATCTGTTCTGTCGCTTTTTTCATTCCCGGTTTTTTTCTGGTTTTTGTGAATGTTGGAAATATCCTCAAACGTTCCGCCGCCGTCGTCATCCGGGCGCGGAACTCGCCTTTTTCCGCAAGGCGCAAAAAAGCGTCTACCACGTCGCCTGTGAGCTGGGTGCCGGCCGCTTCCTTAATGATGCTGACCGCCTTATCGTAATTCATGCGCTTCCGATAGGGGCGATCCGAGTACATGGCGTCAAAGGTATCGGCAACGGCAATGATCTGCGCCACGCGCGGGATCTCTTCGCCATAGAGCCCTCTGGGATAGCCCTTGCCGTCCGTGGATGCGCCTCGGCGCCAACGACGATTTCGGACATTAAACTGATGCCCTGCAACACGTCGTAACCGCGCTCGGAATGGGAGTTAATAATACCGTATTCCTCGTCGGTCGGTTTTGATTTGCGAGGTCAGAATGCCAACGCCGGTAACGGTAATGGCGGCCGCCATAACAACCGCAAGCAGAACCCAGACGATCAACAACCTGCGGTGCCGCCCATTGCGGTTGGGTTGTTTTTTCATGGTACGGTTCTCCCTGAAAAACAGACTTTTTATATTATATCACATTTTTCGCCCGCCGTCAATCCACTGTTTTGAAAAAAACGCTGCTCCAAAATATGCAAAACAAGAAAAAATAAAACGGCGGGGGCGCCCCGTCGTTTTACAAAAAAATCAGTTTGAATGAAGGGACAATGAAGCTCACGGTTTCAAAAAGTGATCCTTCACCCGCTCTTTGTAATCGGGCGCTTCGTCGTAAACCGCGTGACCGAAATTTGGGTATTCGTAATAATCGCACCCCAGCGCGGCTGCCGTTTCGCGCGCGCCGGCGGCGGTGGTCACTTTGTCCCCCGCGGCGGCAATGACCAGCGTTCTCGCTTTGATTTTTTCAAGCGACGAAAAAACGTCAAAGCTTTTTGCGGCGTTCAGATAGGCAAGAAAGCGCGCCGTTTTTTCGGAGGTGGCAACCGTTTTGATTTGGGAGAAAACGGCCGCGTACCGTTCGAGCGTTTGCGGCGAATAGATCGTTTGATTGATGTTTGCGGCCAGCTCGTCGATCTTTCCGGCTTTGGCAAGCGCCTCCCAGCGCGAAAGCACCGCCAAAGCGACCGCATTCGGGCGCGAGAGCGTGGAACCGAGGACAAGCCGATCCACCAAATCGGGGCGCCGGATCGCCAGTTCCTGCGCCGCCATGCCGCCCAGCGAGGCCCCGAAAACGCAAGCGCGTTCGATTTGCAATTTTGCAAAAATCTCCGCCGTATCGTCGGCAATTTCCCGCACCGTATAGCCGGGAAGCGGCGTTTTGTTGCGGTCGATCAGGTAAACGGTAAATGCCTCCGCAAAAATTTCATACGCGCGTTCAATCGCTTCGGTCTGGTCAAAAAAACCGTTGTAGGAAAGTCCCGGCAAAATGACGACCGCTTTTGCCCCGCGCCCAAATTTGACGACCTCGACCGCGCCGTTTTGAATTGTAATGGTTAATTTTTCAGCCATGGTTTTGTTTTTTTCGCTTTTCACTGCGTTGGGGTGTTACGAATCGTAAAAATGCTGCCCGCCATCGGTTACAAGGCGTTCGGTTTGGGGATATTCAAAGATTTCTTCATTTTGGGCGTTTGCTTCCAGATACGAAACGAATTCGTTTGCATACCACTTTGCCATTTCAAGATTGTGCATATGGTAATACCCGCAGTTAACGGCCGTAGCACCCGGCACTTCCCGCACGCTTTCAACCGATCGGAAAGCGTTGAGGAGCAGCTTGTAAAGCTCCCGCGGCTTACGGCTGCCTTTGAGAATCAGGTAAAAACCGGTCAGGCAACCCATGGGGCCCCAGTAAATGACCTCGTTCTTCCAATCCGGCTCGTTGCGAAGATAGGTTGCAACGATATGTTCCAGCGAGTGCATTGCCAAAACGTCGATGACGGGTTCCCGATTCGGCCGTTTCAGACGGACGTCGTAGGTCGTAACCGAATATTCGCCTAAACGGTCTACCCGACTGACAAAAATGCCGGGAACGATACGCGTATGGTCGATGGAAAAACTTTGGATCAGTTCCATTTTGGACTCCTTTGATTTTAGAGTGATTGATATAGTTATTATAACTTACATTATACAAATTGTCAATGGTTTTTCATTCTTGAAAAGCATTATGGTTTTTCGCCCGCCGAGAAAAGGCCAAGAAAAAGGCGGCCGATTGGCTACCTTTTTTCTTGGCTCCCCCGAACACGCTCTGCGTGTTTTTGGACATTGAACCAAGTGACAACTCCGCTTCGCTTCGTGCCGCATATCCCCTTTCGGGAATATGCTCCCCTGTGCCGACTTCGCGCCGCAGAATTTACAAATGATCAAGTTCGGTAAAAGAGAGCAAAAAGAGAGGGTGGCTATTGCCACCCTCTCTTTTTGGCTCAAGCTCGTAAAACAGCTGTCATCCGATAAGATATTATTTATACATCTTCAATATCTCGTTGTAAGAGTCCACAATGCTTCTCAAAACGC
>JBGUNW010000126.1:0-6306 GCA_045117555.1 Eubacteriales bacterium | reverse complement strand
GGTCGGCGGCGGTTCCCTGAATGGGACTGTTCATGGCAACGCGCTCGCCGAATTTTTGCAGCATCTTATTTTTACCCGAAAGCTCGGGAATATATCTGCGGCGGCCGAACAGCGTGGTCACGTACCCGGTTTCGTACGCTTCGGCAATGGTGCGTTTCAAATAGGCGTCCACTTTGGGAAAGCCGGCTAAATATTGATCAATATACGCCTTTGCCTGCGCGCGGGAAACGCCGATATCGTCGGCCAGCGAATACGCGCCGATACCGTAAAGAATGCCGAAATTAACGGCTTTTGCCTTTTTGCGCATTTCGGGCGTTACCTGATCTTTGGAAACGCCGAAAACGGTTGCGGCGGTGGTTGCGTGAATATCAACGCCGGAATTGAAAGCGCGGATCATATTTTCGTCGCCCGAAATGTGGGCCAAAAGCCGCAGCTCGATCTGCGAATAGTCGGCGTCGATCAGCACGTTGCCTTCGGCCGGGAGAAAATAGCGGCGCAGTTCCCTGCCAAGCTCGGTGCGAATGGGAATGTTCTGCAAGTTCGGCTCGGTGGAGGAAAGCCGCCCAGTGGCCGTTCCGGTCTGCTTAAAGGTGGTGTGAACGCGGCCGTTTGCGTCGGCAACCTTCAAAAGCCCGTCGGTATAGGTACTTTTCAGCTTGGTGACCTGCCGATAATCCAGAATATCCTGAACGATGGGATGATAGGGGCGCAGTTTTTCCAAAATTTCGGCATTGGTAGAATAGCCGGTTTTGGTCTTTTTATCGTACGGAAGGCGCAAGGTTTCAAACAGGATCTCGCCAAGCTGTTTCGGGGATTGAATATTGAAGGTTTTTCCCGCTTGCAGGTAAATTTGCGCTTCCAACGCCTCGGCCACCCGGGAAAGTTGCTCGCCAAACGCGGCAATTCCCGCCCGATCCACCAAAAAGCCGACATTTTCCATATCGGCAAGGACCTTGGCAAGCGGCATTTCCACCGTTTGCATTAAGGTAAGCTGTCCGCTTTCTTCCAGTTTTTGTTGCAGGATCGGATACAGCCGCAGAAAATACGCCGCGCGCGGAGCGGTTTCGTTTTGCACTTCCTGCAAATAGTCAACGGTCAGAACGCTCATTTCGTATTTTGCTTTTGCCGAGTTGCAAAGATAGGCGCCGAGCATTAAGTCAAACACACAAAGGGTTTCCATGCCGGAAAACCGCGATTGCTTATAAAATGCTTTTGCATCGTAAACGACGACCGTTTTCTCGGTAAAAAGCGGCAAAAGTTTGGAAAACGGCGCGGAAATTTCGTAAACCGAGTCTTTCACGGTTATATATTGCCGGTCGTTTTCCACATCAAATCCGATCGTTTTTTCGTCTTTCAAAAGATTGGAAAGTTCCTCGATCGAGGCGGATTTGACCTCTACCTCCGCGCTCTCTTTTGCCGTCGGCGCTTCATCGCCGAAAAACCGTTTGAGAAACGCGGAAAATTCCAAGCGCAAAAAGAGCGTGTAAAGCGCCTTTCGGTCTTCTTCCCGTTTCAGGTCGGCCATTTTGCAGGCAAGCGGAACGGTGCGGCAAATGCGGGCAAGCGTTTGCGAAAGATAGGCGCTTTCCTTTCCCTCTTCCATTTTCTTATAAGCGGCGGGTTTCAGCCCGGCGGCGTCAAGGTTTTCATAAACGGCGTCCAAAGAGCCGAACTTTGCAATCAGATCCAGCGCCGTTTTTTCACCAATGCCGGGAACACCGGGAATTTTATCCGACGAATCGCCCATAATGGCTTTCACGTCCACGAATGCCGAAGCGGGCACGCCATATTTGGCAAAAAAGGCCTGCTCGTCAACGTCCTCGGTTTCTCGGTTGGTCGCCAACAAAACGTGCACCGCGGGCGAAATGAGCTGCAAAGCATCGCGATCTCCCGTCATCAGGTAGGCCTCGATCCCTTCCTTTTCCGACCAGGCGGCAAGCGTTCCCAAAATATCGTCGGCCTCGTATCCTTCCAATTCCAGAACGCGAAAACCGAGCGCACGGAAAAGATCTTTGGCAACCGGCAGTTGCGCGGCGAGTTCTTCCGGCATGGGACGACGGCCTTCCTTATAATGCGCGTACATTTTGTGCCGGAAAGTAGGCGCTTTCAAATCAAACGCAACGGCGCAAAAATCGGGGTTCAACGCTTCAATCTGCCGGGTGATCATGGAAACAACGCCAAACAGCGCGTTGGTGGGAAAACCCTCCTGATTAGAGAGAGGACGCACCCCGTAAAAAGCGCGGTTCAAAATGCTGTTTCCATCCACGGCAAGCAGTTTTTGTTTCATTTGCAAGCCCCCTCCGATCCTTGTATCGTTTTTTATGATTCTTCCTCGTTTTTCTGTTTTTCACGCAGAACGGTTTGCTCGTAAAGCATACGGTAGCGCCCGTTCAGGGCGAGCAGTTCCTCGTGCGTTCCTTCTTCCAGAATCTTTCCGTGCGAAAGGACAATGATGCGGTCGGCGCCGTGAATGGTGGAAAGCCGGTGCGCTACGATCAGCATGGTGCCGATCGTCATCATTTTTTCCAGCGATTGCTGAATGAGCTGTTCGGTTTCGGTATCAATGTTTGCCGTTGCCTCGTCCAGAATCATAATTTCCGGGCGGTGCAAAACGGTGCGCGCAAAGGAGAGCAACTGGCGTTGCCCGGCCGAAAAGTTGTTTCCGCGTTCGCGTACTTCCTCGTCAAGCCCGTTTTTCAGCTTGTTTAAGAAGGAATCGGCGTTTACAAACCGGCAGGCCTCCCACATTTGCTCCTCGGTGAAGGATTCCTCGCGCAGGGCAAGATTGGAGCGAATGGTGCCCGAAAACAGGAACACATCCTGCAACATTTGCCCCATATGGCGACGCAAACAGGAAATTTTATACCGGCGGATATTGACGCCGTCCAAAAGGATCTCACCCTTTTGAATATCGTAATTGCGGCAAAGCAAGGAAAGAATGGTGGTCTTGCCCGATCCCGTGGCACCAACGAAAGCAACGGTTTCCCCGGCATTGATATGGAAGGAAACGTCCTGCAAGACCCATTCGTTCGGAACGTAGGAAAACCAAACGTTGCGAAACTCGATCTCGCCGCGGATGTGTTCGGGGTCGATCGCGTCCGGCTCGTCAACGATCTCCGGTTGCATCTCAAAAATCGCTTGGATTTTCTCGGCAGAGGCAAGCGCCGATTGCAGCCGGTTAAACTGCTCGGCCAAATTCTGGATCGGGTTAAAGAAGGTGCCGATGAAGAAATAGAAGGTTACCACCGTTCCGGCGTTGATCTCTTTGCCGAACAGCGTTGTGCCTTTGATATACCCGCGCGCGCCCAAATACAAAAGGCAAAGCACCGAAGCAATATAAAACATATAAACGATCGGGCGGAATACGGCAAATACCAGAATTTCGTCGCGCCGCGCTTTCCAAAGTTTTTGGTTCTTTTCCTCAAATTCGGCCTGTTTGCGCTTTTCGCGGTTGAAGATTTGAATGATCTTCATGCCAGAAAGATGCTCGGAAAGGTAGGTATTGATCTCGGTAGTCCCGTCTTTCACCCGGCGGTGCGCCCTTCTTAAAAATTTGCGGAAAACGAAGGAAACCAGCGCAATGAACGGCGAAACGCACAAAACCATAAGCGCAAGCTCTACGTTTACGATAAACATGGCAACCGTTACGCCGAGAATGACGAAAACGTTTTTGATGAGGTTGACCAGAATGTTGGAAAACAGGCGCGAGATCGCCTCCGAATCATTGGCAACGCGCGTGACCAGCTTTCCTACCGGCATAGAATTGAGTTGGGAATGTGAAAAACCTTCGATGTGTTTGAAGGTATCCTCACGGATTTGCGAAAGGATCTTTTGCCCAACCTTTTGCAAAATGACCATTTCAAGATACAGGCAAACCACCGAAACAACAAGAATGCCGGCAAAAACGGCAACGCGACCATAAAGCTGCGGCAAGGTAAACCCTTGCACGCGCAAAACCTCTTCAATTTCGCCGATGACGATTGGAGAAAGAACGTCGTACGCGGTGGAAAGCAGCATAATGAAGAGAACGCCTGCAAAAGTTTTCCAATGCGGTTTTGCATAGTGGAGCATTTTGCGGATGATCTCGCGGTCGCTCATATGGCGTTCAAAGCCAAGGCCCTCTTTATCCTCCCGAATGGTGAAATACGCAACGATAAAAACGGCGGTAAGAAGGCCGATAAAGGCCCCGACTACAAGAAGCGGATACCACTCATACATTGTCAGCATCCTCCTTGCGTTCTTCTTCCATAGACTGCGCGATCACCATTTTTTGATATGCCGGGCAGGTTTTCATCAGCTCCTTGTGCGAGCCCATGGCAACTACCTCGCCGTTGTCGATCAAAAGAATGCGATCCATATCCTCCACGGTGCTGATACGATGCGCGATCAGAATGGTCGTTTTTCCGCGCCGGGTTTTGTGCAGGTTTTCCAGAATCGTTTTCTCGGTATTCACGTCAACGGCCGAAACCGAATCGTCCAAAATAAGGATCGGCGCGTTCTTCATCAGCGCGCGGGCAATGGAAATGCGTTGTTTCTGCCCGCCGGAAACGGTTACGCCGCGCTCGCCGAGAATGGTGTGATACTGCTCGGAAAACTCGGAAATATTCCCGTCTACGTCGGCAAGAACAGCCGCCGCGCGCACTTTCCCCTCGTCGTCCGAATCCGATGCGAAGGAAATGTTGTTCTGAATCGTATCACTGAACAAAAAGTTATCCTGCGGGACGTAAGCGGCGTTTTCCCGAACGGTTTTTATGGGAATGGCATTAACGTCCATTCCGTCCAGAAACAGCATCCCCTCGGGTAAATTAAAGGTGCGAAGAATCAAATCGGCAATGGTCGTTTTCCCGGAGCCGGTCCTGCCGATGATACCGACGTTTTCCCCTGCGCGGATATGGAAGGACATATTTTTCAGCGCGTCGTACTCCGCGCCCGGATAGCGGAAGGTCAGGTTGCGGAACTCGATTTCCCCGTTCAGCGTTTGAACGTCTTTGCAAACGGTATCGGCGTCTTTCACGTCGATCGGCGCTTCCAAAAGCGCGCTGACGCGTTTGAGCGAGGCCTTTCCGCGCGCAATCATGCCGATCAGCTCGGAAATTGCCATAAACGGCCAAACGACCGCGCTGAAATAACCGATAAACTCCAACAGCTGGCCAACGTTGAAAACGCCTTGATACACCAAATAACCGCCAAAGCCGAGGATAATGCCGGTGACCGATTCCACAAACAAAAAGATGAGCGCTTCCAAAAGCGCCGCCGATTTTGTGAAATCCACATTTGCTTCTTCGTTCTTTTTATTCAGTTTGCGAAAGGCAAGCAGCTCCTTGGCCTCTTTCACGTATGCCTTGATAACCGAAAGCCCGGAAAAGTTCTCCTGGGCGAAATCCGAAATATCCGAATAGGTTTGCTGCCGTTTATCCCATTTTTTCTCCATGCTCATACCGATCACGGTGGAAATGGCAAGCAAAATTCCCATGGGGATCATGCAAAGCAGGGTCAGCCAACCGTGCATGCGCGCCATTTTAACAATCGAAATTGTACCTTGGAAAACCGCGTCGAAAGACATTAAAATGCCCATTTCAACGCATTCGGTAATGGTATCCAGATCGTTGGTAAACAACGACATCAAATCGCCGACTTTGTTGACCTGATAATATTGATGCGAAAGGTCTTTGCAATGGTCAAACATTTTGCTGCGCAGATCGCGCTCTACGCGGGTCCCCGTTCCAAACAGGCAGATCCGCCACAAAAACCGCCCGGTCATTACCACCAGGATCACCACGAGCAACGGCAGGCAAATACGGTTCAAAAGAAACGCCATATCAAACGGAACACTTTGCCCGTTCACCGTTCCGAAGCCGGTGTTCATACCGTTAATGACTTCCCGATAGAGTTCGGGAACGATCAGGGAGAAATAGTCCACAATCAAAAGGGATAGACACCCGGCAAAGATAAGCGGAAAATATTTTAAATAGTAACGGTTTAAATGTTTACCGAACAGCAAACCGAAACTCACCTCTTTTCTGAAAAGCGAAATAGATTATAGGTAAAATACCCGGAACAACCGACCCAAGACATTGCCTTTTCTATTTTCGGGTAAGTTGTTTTTGAATTTTCTCTACAAGAAACGGCGCTGAAAGCTCCGCAGCATCCCAAATGGTTTGCCCCGCGTCCGGCACAATAAAAGCGTTTTCCAAAGCGATGACTTGCGTTGGATAGCCGGCAAACTCCGGATGCTCGCGCAGAGCGGCGGAAAGCTGCATTCCGAACCCGCCCGCTTTAATCTCCTCTTCCAAAAAGACGACAAGG
>JBGUNW010000125.1:0-2040 GCA_045117555.1 Eubacteriales bacterium | reverse complement strand
TCGTTTTGGGGATAAACCGAGGACAAGGCAAGCCGTCTGGAAGGACGTTAAAAAAGCGGCGGCGGCGCTGAAAATCTCGGAAAATCTATCGACACATTCCGCGCGTAAAACATACGCCGTCGAAACATTCCACAACGAGGGATTTTCAAAAACACAAAGAGAGCTTCAGCATAGCCGCGCTGACACAACAATGCTCTATGCGTTCTCGGATATTCTGACAGGTGGTCGGCGTGGTTCTGATGAACGTATTGACGAGATACTGCGGCTTGTCCGCGAAATTCACAGCGAGATTGTGGGGCGCGTGTGATTTTGCTTCGGCAAAATCTGGACAGCGGCGCCAGCCGCCACGCGCAATAATGCGAACGAAAAAAATCTTGACAAACGTATGTGACTGATGATATGATACGTTTAGATTAAATGAAAGTGTGGTGAAAGAGCACGACGTAGCCCAGTGCGGTCGCGCCGCTCGTAGCCGTCATACAATTCCAATATTTTGTACTAGTTCGGGGACACCGAATTAATTTTTTACTCTTCCCCGAATTATACAAAATATGGGGATTGTTTGTCGGCGTTAAGCGAGCGAGTGCGACCGCGCGGGCGGTGACTACAATTGAATATATCTTCCGTTTTTATTAAAAGGCTAACTCTTTTCTGCGCGGTGGGTCGGACAGCTTCCGCCGCGCTCTCACCGTTTCGCCGTGCTCTCCTTGGCTGCACAAAGTATCATCTGAGGTGCGCTCCCCCAAGGATTTGGGGGCGGGGGGGGTTCGATTATGCCGACGTGGTTCGAATTCTGCGAGTGGCGAAAGGAGCATTTAACCTTGACTGTAAGGGATTTTTTTAAGACTTTTGACGAGTGCAAAGAAATGACTGACGACGAGCTTGTCCGCTTTTTACAGAAGCGTATTCCTTGCGAGAATTGCCCGAATTCTCCTAACGGTTTCCGCGAAAATGATTTCTGTAAAAATCCGACAAAGCCGTATGACAAGCCCGAGAAGCTTGTTATCCCCTTCGCGGTGTGTCGCGAGAATTTTATAAATATTCTCAATCTTCCTGTTTTTTTATAGCCCTCTCAATTCTCTTAATATACACAAAAAAAGTACAGTTTGAGTTATTGCCTGCAATAGCTCAAACTGTACTTTGCTTTTCTTCTTCTTTATTCCGCAAGGATTTAAAATGCCAAACCGCGCGGCGTCTGGATTTAGTGACCAGACCCGCGCGGTAGGCAGATTAAGAAAGTGTTGTATCACCTTCGGTGCAACTTAAGTATAGCAGACGATAAATCCTTTGTCAAGGCTTTCTCGCTCTTCTTGCGGTGTTAGCTTCGGCTTTCCTGCTTGCTGACGGAGTTCGTCCAGTAGATTAATCCACTGTTGGGGATAATCGATGGTGTTATTCCCATAGCCGTAGTATGCATATCCGTCGGCTTGTGCCAAATATCTGTACTCTGTAAATTCTCTTAATGTCGGGTAGTATGATTTGTGAGGATATGCGGCTCTGAACGGTGCTATGTGCCTTCTCCATATTGAGTATGATATATAGACACGTCCGTCAATTTCAAGATAGTCTGCCTTTGGGTAGGCTTTCTTGAATTCTCTTTCGCGCTCGAGGTACTTTTTGTGCTCCTGAATGCTTAGTTCTTCTTGGAGCTTTTCGAGCTCTTTTGTTTCGTTTTCGATTTTGAGTTTTTGGTTTTCGATTTTTTCATGTAATGTCATTTTCTTAATCTCGTTTCATATAGTTTCCGCCGTTGTCTCGCCGCCGACAGGCGGCGAAAACAACGGAACCCAGCCGCCGCGGCGACGAACGCACGGAACACAAACCCACGCGAACAGCAGAACACCGGAGCGACGACGGACGACGGCAGGAAGGACGGCACCGGAACCGACCAACCGCAACCAACCCGAGACCGACGACGCCGGAACGCACAACCAACGCGGCGACCACCAACGACACACAGGGAAGAACGGCGACGACGACGGCAACGGAAAGAACCGAGAGCCACGCGGCGACACGACAGCCGCCGGACGAGGAAACCGA
>JBGUNW010000124.1:0-1898 GCA_045117555.1 Eubacteriales bacterium | reverse complement strand
TCGTTTTGGGGATAAACCGAGGACAAGGCAAGCCGTCTGGAAGGACGTTAAAAAAGCGGCGGCGGCGCTGAAAATCTCGGAAAATCTTTCGACACATTCCGCGCGTAAAACATACGCCGTCGAAACATTCCACAATGAAGGATTTTCAAAAACACAGAGAGAGCTTCAGCACAGCCGCGCCGACACAACAATGCTCTATGCGTTTTCGGACATTCTGACAGGCGGTCGGCGTGGCTCTGATGAACGTATAGACGAGATATTGCGGCTTGTCCGCGAAATACACAGCGAGGTTGTGGGGCGCTTGTGATTTTGCTTCGGCAAAATCGGGATAGCGGCGCCAGCCGCCAAGCGCAATAATGCGAACGAAAAAAATCTTGACAAGCGTATGTGACTAGTGTTATCATACGTTTAGATTAAATGAAAGTGTGGTGACAGAGCACGACGCAGCCCGTGCGGACGCGCCGGTCTCTGCCAACGGAGCAAAAACCCTATTTTGTACCCCTGTGGGGCTTGTAGTTCGGGGGATTTCTATCCCCCGAATTATACAAAATATCCGTTTTTGCTTCGTTGGCTAAGAGAGCGAGTGCGACCGCGTGGGCGGTGACTACAATTGAATATATCTTCCGTTTTTTATTAAAAGGCAATCCTTTCACACGCGGCGGGTCGGACAGCTTTCGCCGCGCTCTCACCGTTTCGCCGTGCTCTCCTTGGTAGCTATCCTTCTACTCCTGAGGTGCGCTCCCCCAAGGATTTGGGGGCGGGGGGGGTTCGATTATGCCGACGTGGTTCGAGTTCTGCGAGTGGCGAAAGGAGCATTTAACTTTGACTGTAAGGGATTTTTTAAAGACTTTTGATGAGTGCAAAAATCTGAACGACAACGAGCTTGTCCGCTTTTTACAGAAGCGTATCCCTTGCGAAAACTGCCCGTATTCTCCGAACGGTTTTCGCGAAAATGATTTCTGTAAAAATCCGACAAAGCCATATGACAAGCCCGAGGAGCTTGTTATCCCCTTCGCGGCGTGTCGCGAGAATTTTATAAATATCCTCAATTTTCCAATTTTTTTATAGCCCTCTCAATTCTCTTGATATACAAAAAAGTACAGTTTGAGTTATTGCCTGCAATAGCTCAAACTGTACTTCGCTTTTCTTCTTCTTTATTCCGCAAGGATTTAAAATGCCAAACCGCGCGGCGTCTGGATTTAGTGTCCAGACCCGCGCGGCAGGCAGATTAATAGAAAGTGTTTCCACTCCCTCGGTGCAACTTAAGTATAGCAGACCATTTCGCCTTTGTCAAGGCTTTCGCGTTCTTCGTGGTAGTCCAGTGCTTTTAAGCCGGCTTGCTCACGAAGTCCGGAGAGAACTTGAAGCCATAGAATGCTTGTGTCTGCGTTCGAGTAATAGCCGTATGGCATATAACCGTCTTGTGCGGCTAAGTAGAAATAGTCGCGAAAATCCTTTAACGACGGATAGTAGTTATTGTGTGGACGTTTCGAACGCCATGGCGCTATGTGTCTGCGCCAATATGTATATGGCATATAAACTCTGCCGTTCATTTCAAAGTAATTCTTGTTTGTCATTTTTATATCTCCTTTCATATGGTTTGCTCCGTTGTCTCGCCGCCGACAGGCGGCGAAAACAACGGAACCCAGCCGCCGCGGCGACGAACGCACGGAACACAGACCCACGCGAACAGCAGAACACCGGAGCGACGACGGACGACGGCAGGAAGGACGGCACCGGAGCCGACCAACCGCAACCAGCCGGGAACAGCCGAGGCAGGCACGCAGACCCACCGCGGCGACCACCAACGGCACACAGGGAAGAACGGCGACGACGACGGCAACGGAAAGAACCGAGAGCCACGCGGCGACACGACAGCCGCCGGACGAGGAAACCGA
>JBGUNW010000123.1:0-2507 GCA_045117555.1 Eubacteriales bacterium | reverse complement strand
TCAACGGGCAGCTGATCAACGAGGGCTTTTCCTATCCGGCGCAGTACGTCATGTCCGGTCAGCTGATAAAACACTCGCCCGTGGTCAGCTACTACGATCCCAAGGCGATCACCGTGCTGCTTGCGTGGCTGATTAAAATCGCCATCACCGCCTTCAACGCGGTTGTCTGCGTGGCGGCGCTCAAGCTGAAAAACAGGGATTCCTGACGGGTGACGCTATGAAACGGAACGAACAGCAGGCGCTGCGCGCGGAGCGCTACCGGGTGTATGTCACCACGCACCGCGGCATGGCGCGGCTTAACAACGAGGACAACTTCACTGTCAACAATATTTCCAAAAGGCTCGAAAGCCGCAACACCGATTTTTCCGATGTATACGACGCGCCGCTGCTGGCGGCTGTCTTTGACGGCATGGGCGGCGAGTCCAAGGGCGAATACGCCTCCTACATCTCCTCCAAGGCGGCAAAAAGCCTCTACTTTTCCATGAAAGCCACGCCCGACGCGCCGATTGACGCTTTGGCGGCGGCGTTTGTGCAGCGCGCCAATGACGAAATCCGCGCCTTTTTGGAGGACAACAACTGCAGCACCGGCGGCAGCACGATGGTGGCGGGCATCTTCAAAAACGAAATCATCTATCCCTTTTCCATCGGCGACAGCCGCATTTATCTCTATCGCAATGAACAGCTGACGCAGATTTCCAAGGATCAAACCCTCGCCATGAAAAAGGTGGAGGCGAATATCTACACCCCCGAGGAAGCGGAGCGCAGCCCCGACAGCCACCGTCTGACCGCGTTTTTGGGCGTGGACTACAACCGCCAAGGGCTTGCGGCGCAGTACTATGAGCCGATTGTCATGCAGCGGTCGGACAAGCTGCTGCTGTGCAGCGACGGGCTCTATGACGAGCTCAGCGCGGGAGACATCCGCGACGTCATTCGTAATCACCCCGACAACCCCACCATGGCGCTTGTCAAGGCAGCCCTGCAAAGCGGCGGCAGCGACAACGTGACCTGTGTGCTGATTGAACGGGAAATATAATTTTTTGCAAAAGGAGTACAACTATGGATTTATCATTCTTGTCAAAAATGGGATTTAGCATGGACGACATCGGCAAAATCGGTGAAATCATCATGAGCGGCGGCGACGATGACAAAATCGCCGAGGAAATCAGCGCCAAGTTCGGCATGGATAAGGCGCAGGCGAAGGATATCGTCAAGCAGGCAAAGGGCTTTTTGGGCAACATCCCCAACCCGTTTGCCAAGAAATAATAAACGGCGAACAAAAGAAATCCGGCTCAGTGCAAAGCATTGAGCCGGTTTTTGTGTTAATATAGATTATCAAATCTCGATGTTTTTGATGGAGTCAAATTCGTCAATCATATCCTGCGAGGGCTTCTTCGAAATCAGGGAAACCACCACGTTGATCACCAGCGCCAGCGCAAAGCCGACAACCAGCGAATACAGACCGGAAGCCTTGTAGATGGTCATGCCGTTCACCAGCGGCAGGTAGTCCCAAACGATAACGGTCAAAGCGCCCGTTGCCATACCGGCAACCGCACCCGCAAGGGTGGAGCGCTTCCAGAACAGCGCCAGCAGCACCACCGGACCAAACGCCGCGCCAAAGCCTGCCCACGCGTCCTTCACCAGCTCCATAACGCTGGATTCGGGATCGAGCGCAATCACAAACGCAATCACCGCAACCACAACAACCGCGATTCTGCCGACCATCAAAGCGCTCTTTTCGGTGGAGTTGCTCGACCGGTCTTTTCTTTTGATGACGCCCTTGAAGATGTCCTCGGAAATCGCCGAGGAGGTCACCAGCAGCTGGCTGTCCGCAGTGGACATAATCGCCGCCAAAATTCCGCAAAGGAAAATACCGCCGAGGAATACCAGCACGCCGTTGCCGGAGAACACCTGCTGAATCAAACGGATAAACGCCGTTTCCTTGGTGACGTCGTTGAGCTGCGGCGTGAGGTAGCCTCTTGCCACAATGCCGACAAAGCAAGCCGCCGCCAGGGACAGCACGCACCAAACGATGGCAATCTTTCTGGACTTCTTCACCTCGGCTTCATTCTTTATCGCCATAAAGCGGATGATGATGTGGGGCATGCCGAAGTAGCCGAGTCCCCATGCGAGGTTGGAGATAATCGAGATGGCAGACACGTTGCTGCCGTCGTCGTTTTTCAGGAAGTGCAGGTAGTTTTCGGGGCTGGCAACGCCGTTCTTTGTCAGCGAGGTGGCAAAGCCGGTGTCCCAGGTCATGATGGTGTATGCCACAATCGGCACCGCCAAAATAGCCACCAACATCAGCATGCCCTGAATAAAGTCGGTGGTGCACACCGCCTTGAAGCCGCCCAGCATGGTGTAAACCAAAATAACGACCGCAGCGATGATTAAGCCGATAAGATAGGCGTTGTCAATGGAATTGCCGAACAGCGTTTCAAAGAGCTTTGCGCCCGAGCTGAACGCCGAAGCGGTGTACACCGCAAAGAAGACGCCAATAATGACAGCGG
>JBGUNW010000122.1:0-1669 GCA_045117555.1 Eubacteriales bacterium | reverse complement strand
GTTACAGAGGAATGCACAGGCACCTGCGGATGTGAGTCCAAGTCTGCAGCACTGCGGTGTGCGGTTAAACAGTCCTGCGAGGTAGGGGCAGTGCCGCATACAAGAAACCCTCTGCAACGCCCCGATGGGCACCTAACACCCGAAGCCGCAAGGGGACGGGTGACTTACCCCGCAAGGGGTTTTACCACGCGGGAGGGCAACACCTCCCGCCGTGGCTCTTTTTCAGAACAGAACACTAACAACCAAACAGAAAGGAGGATGCGCGATTCTTCCCAACCCTAAAGGGATTGGGTTTCCTCGCGCAATTTCTATGAAGCAAATGCGGAGACCGCCGCAAGGGGGGAAATTGCGGACGAAAACGCCGCGTAAGAAGCGAGACCACAAGGCACGGCACGGCGGGCGAGCAATCGCCCGCCAATTGTTTTTTTTACCGGGGCTACTTCCCTGGACTATCCCTGGAAATCCCGCCGCGCCGCGACGATCCTCTAGGCCGTGACCACGCCGGATTGTTCCACATGGAACATTCCAGACATTCCCCCATAGGGCGACCCTCTTGCGGCGATCTTATAAAGCGAAAAAATGCTCATTGAGGAATTGACCGCCAGAACGAACGCCGCAAAAGTGAAAGTCTACTACCAGACCGCAAGCAATCACCCATAGACCATCACGGCCAAGTCAACCAGACTATCACGGCCACGGCGGGACGGCGTGCCTTTAGACGAATAGCAAACGGCCTAGCAGCCGACCGCCGCCAGACTGTAGGCCGTCTAGAAGGATCGCCGCACAACGGCCAAGAGAAGCCAGAGAAGGGTATATAAGCGCATACGGCAACAATGGGGGATAGACTAGCACGCCGGACGCAATGCGACTAGGACGCGCACGCCGGACGCAATGCGCAAGCGGTCGATCATTGCGGCGACAATGGGGGAAAAAGAAAATGAAAAAAAATATAAAATACCCCCTTGCGCAAGGGGCGGAATTGTGGTATAATGTATGGCGTTCAAGAGATTGAACAATTGCTCTTTGAAATCTGATGAATGATACATACCGCTAAAAGGTATGCGGTGGAAGTAAAACAATAAAACATAAACCAAAACCTGAAAGGAACAAAAAAAATGAAGAAGTCCGAAATTGAAAACCTCATTGAACGCTATGGCGTGACGAATGAGCAGAAAAACGCCCTCGCCGCCGAGGTCAAGGATATGGGAGAGGAAATCAAGGATTATTTTGCTGAAGAGGGAGAGTCGGTGATTGATACCACAAACTTCACGGCAAAAATCACTATTCGCAAGAGTAAGAAGTTGGATATAGCCAAGGTGTCCGCGTTGCTTGGGTATCCAATACCCGCCGAGTGCTACGAAGAGACCGAGACTGAAGTCTTGACGGTCAAGCCGCGCAAGGCGGACGCCATCGCAATGCCTAAAGTGGCGTAAAGCGAACGGCGAACGGCGAAAAGAGAGGGGGGAGAAAATCCCCCCTCTTCTTTTTTTTATGCCGATCCAGACAGAAGTTGCCAAAGGCTAACTTGGGTGGCTATCCCAGAAGATTCTAGGAATAGTCAGGGTTTGGTCTAGGGGGAATGTCCGCGCCCGTCCGTTTCGTGGTCTTGTTTCTGGTGACGGGGGATTATTCCCCCGTTCCATTTCGCCCGTCCGCTTACGCCCCGCAA
>JBGUNW010000121.1:0-1562 GCA_045117555.1 Eubacteriales bacterium | reverse complement strand
AAGCTCGACCTGATGAGTGACGCCCTGCACGCGGAGATCGACGGGAAGTCGCGCCATCCGCGCACCTACAGGCGCGTGACGCGGAAGGCGTACCTCGCGGTCGCGAAGGCGAAGCCCCGCCCGGCGAAGAAAGTCAGGGCGTTGATATACAAGGAGTTGTGCGCGGTGAAACGGAACCTCGCCTTCGTGGACGCGTATCTTGCGCGCGGCGGCTCGCCGACGGCGGCGCAGACGAGGCGGCTGGAGACCATCCGCGAGCTGTACCGCCAGCAGAAGGAGAAGTTCGATGAAAGGAAGCATCGCGTGGACGACCGGATCGTCAGCGTCTCGCAGCCATACGTCCGGCCGATCGTGCGCGGCAAGGCCAAGGCGCCCGTCGAGTTCGGCGCGAAGTACGACGTGAGCATCGACGGGAAGGGGCACGCCCGGCTGGAGAAGATCTCGTTCGACGCGTACAACGAATGCGGCGTGCTCCAGGACGCCCTCGACCGCTATAAGAAAAGGACGGGGCACTACCCGCACAAGGTGCTCGTGGACAGGATCTACCGCACGAAGGAGAACCGCGCCTGGTGCAGGGGGCGCGGGATATCCATGTCGGGGCGCGGGCCGGGCCGGCCGCCGAAGGCGGGCGACGCGGCGGCGAGGCGGGAGGAGCATCGGGACGATGTGGCGCGCAACGAGGTGGAACGGTTCTTCAGCCGCGGGAAGCGCACATGCGGCGCCGCGCTTGTCGTGGCGAAGCTGGCCTGCACCACGCTTGCGGGCATGGCCCTGTCCGTCCTGGTCGCCAACCTGTTCGGCGTGCCGCTCCCCTGCAGCGGTTTTTTTATTGTCTATTTTCAGGACGGCCACGAAACCGTTCAGGAATGGCATTTCTGCGAGTTTTCGGACTGCGGGGAGGAGGTCGTGTGACGTCCGGCAATGCACTTTTTCGGTCAAAGGACCGTGGAGAGGCTCGCAGGAAGGACGCATACCGAGGCTGGCATCCTTGCAGTTCTTGAAAAACAAGGCTTTAATCAGCAGACACTAATTTAGAAAAAATATTGCTATCAAATCAATATATATTTTCATATATTTTGCTAATTGGTCAGATGAAATTTTTATGAAACAGACAAGTTGTAAAAATAATATATATATATTTCAAAGTTATTTTCCCCTATTTAATATTATCAGCATTTTTTTATTATTTTTGTCTTTTAATTTTTTTTTCAAAAATGACTTCGAAAGAATGTTTTTATGTTTGATTGCATCAATGATATTTTCATATGTAGGAACTGTTTATTGTAGAGTAACTATAAATTTAAATACTGGTTATGTTTATTTTCTGTATTTCAGATTCTTTAAACTAAAAAAATATAATTATATAATTAATTGCATTAAAGAATTTAATGCTAATTATACATATAATAAAAATTCTGGTAGTAGTAGTTCTCTTTATACATTTTTGACAATAAAAGTTCTTAATCCAGACAAAATAATTACATTTGATTTAGGAACAGATAAGGAATCCCTATTTAAGTCCGTTGAACTTATGAATTCACTGATTGAACAATACAAGCAAA
>JBGUNW010000120.1:0-5256 GCA_045117555.1 Eubacteriales bacterium | reverse complement strand
CCCCCCCCCCCCCCCCCCCCCCCCCCCCCCCCCCCCCCCTGCATTCCTACTTCCTTAAACCACCCGGACCTTATACATTCCGGCAATAGCGGCAATATGATCGATGGCATTTTGCGAAGGCGTTGCCGCAACGTCCAGAATGGTGTAGGCGTTGTCGCCCTTGGATTTGTTGGTCATGTTTTCAATGTTCAACCCTTCCTCGGAGAGCGCGGTGGAAATTTGCGCGATGACCGCCGGAACGTTGGCGTGCAGAGCGCAAATGCGCGCCGCGCCGGTGCGCGGCGAAGAAACCGCCGGGAAGTTGACGCTGTTGGTAATGTTCCCGTTTTGCAGATAGTCGTCCAGCTCGCGCGCCGCCATGACCGCGCAGTTGTTTTCGCTTTCCTCGGTGGAAGCGCCCAAGTGCGGAATTGCTACGGCATGGGGAGCGCCGAGGATCTCCTCGGTGGGGAAGTCGGTGACGTAAGCCGAAAGTTTTCCGCTTTCCAAAGCGGCAACCAGATCGGCAGCGTTGACAAGATCGGCGCGCGCCAGATTGATCAGCTTTGCGCCGTCCTTCATTTTGGCAATGCTCTCTTTGTTGATCATGCCCTTGGTTTGCGCGGTGGCGGGAACGTGGAGCGTTACGTAGTCGGCAACCTCAAAAATCTGGTCGAAGGTTGCGGCGCGCTCTACGCGGTGGTTCAGGTTCCATGCGCCCTCGACCGACAGGAAGGGGTCACACCCGACGACCTTCATACCGAGATGGATCGCCGTATTCGCGATCATGCCGCCAATAGCGCCAAGACCGATCACGCCCAGCGTTTTGCCGTAGAGTTCGGTTCCCGCAAACTTGGATTTTCCCTTTTCCACCTGCTTGGCAACGTCCTCGGTCAGCGTTTTCGCCCATTCCACGCCGCCGACAACGTCGCGCGCGGCGAGCAGGAGTGCCAGCACGGCAAGCTCTTTCACGCCGTTGGCGTTTGCGCCCGGCGTGTTGAAAACCACAATGCCCGCCTGACTGCAACGGTCAATGGGAATGTTGTTCACACCCGCGCCGGCGCGGGCAACGGCTTTGAGCGCCTTGCCGAATTCCATATCGTGCATGACCGCCGAACGGACGAGAATGCCGTCCGGGTTTTCAACGTTTTCGCCGACGGTGTAGTCGGCGCCGAGTTCGTCCAATCCCACTTGGGCAATTTTATTGAGCAGTTGAATTTTCATCTTTCGTTTCTCCCTTTTCACGCTTTGGGGTTTTCGGCGGCAAATTGTTTCATAAACGCCACCAGCTTTTCCACACCCTCGTAGGGCATGGCGTTGTAGATCGACGCGCGCATACCGCCCACCGAGCGGTGACCTTTCAGGTTTTTCAAACCGGCTTTCGCGGCGTCGGCGGCGAATTTCTTATCCAGATCGGGGTTGCCGGTCACAAAGGTGACGTTCATCATGGAGCGGCTTTCCTTTTTGACCGGGGCAATGTAGTAATCCTGGCTGTCGAGATATCCGTAAAGCAGGTTGGCCTTTTTCTCGTTCATGGCCTTCATTACGTCCAGGCCGCCCAAACCGAGGATCCATTCGTAAACCAGTTTTGCCATGTAAATGGTGTAGCAGGGCGGGGTATTATACATGGAGCCGTTTTCGGCCATGGTCTTCCATTCCAGCATGGTGGGCATTTTCGGCTCGGCATAGTCGAGCAGATCCTCGCGCACGATGACCAGCGTTACGCCCGCGGGCGCCATGTTTTTCTGCGCGCCGGCATAGATCACGCCGAAACGGGAAACGTCCACCGGCTCGGAGATAATGCAGGAGGACATATCGGCAACCAGCGGGATATCGCCGGTATCGGGAATTTCGGGGTACTTGGTGCCGTAAATGGTGTTGTTGTAGCAGATATGAACGTAGGCGGCATCGGGGCGGAAGCTCTCTTTGGTCAGCGCGGGAACGTGGTCAAAGTTGTCGTCCTTCGTGGTGGCGGCGCAAACAACGTCGTAGCCCAGTTTTTGCGCCTCCTTGAACGCCTTGCCCGAAAACTGGCCCGACACCACGTAGTCGGCCTTGCCGGTACGGCGGATCAGGTTGAGCGGAACGGCGGCAAACTGCGTGGACGCGCCGCCCTGCAAAAACAGGACTTTGTAGTTATCGGGAATGTTCATCAGTTTGCGGAGCAGCGCCTCGGCGTCGGCAATGATGGGTTCGTAATCGGCCGAACGGTGGGACATTTCCATTACCGACATACCGCTCTCGCCGTAGTTGACAAGCTCTGCGGCCGCCTTTTGGAGCACGGGGAGCGGAAGCATGGAAGGCCCTGCCGAAAAATTGTAAACGCGATCGATCATTGTAAAAATTCCTCCTGAAAAGATTTTTGCCGCAAAAGAATAAAGGCAAGCCGGATTTTGCAAAAATTCCTTCTTTTACGGAAACAAGATTGCTCTTATTATACCATTTTGCAAGAGAATGTCAACCCCTTTTGCAAAAATTGTGTTAAAAATTTATCAGATTGATAATTTTCTGTCAATTATGCGCTTTTATTCATTGTTTTATGCAAAATTTTGCCCATTTTTTTGTTATTTTTCTTCAAATTTCTTTTGTTCGTTAAATATTTATCAATATTTTGACAACTTTTTGACAATGTAGAGCAAAAAAAGGGCGGCACCGGAAGTGCCGCCCGGCAAGTCGGGAGCCGGTTTAGGAAACAGCGGAAATGATTTTGTAAAGCAAAAAAATAAAGCTCCATCCAAAGCAGTAAACATAGCCGCTTTCAAAAAACTCCCAAAACTCGTTTGGGAGTTTTTTGAAAGTGGGGGACAAGCGCGACCACCGCCGGTGGCGGGAGCAGGGAGCGCGAGGAGTGACAGCGGTCGAAAAGCGCAAGGATCAGCGCGTATGCGACCGAAGCGATTTTCGGGCACCGCAACAGGAGAGCGCGAGGGGGAGAGAACATTTTTGCAAAAAACTTCTCTCCCCCTCGCGGCCTTCCGTAAAATCCTTACTCCACAACTGTTTGTTCGGTTTCGGAAATAGCGAAAATAATCAAAAACAGAGTTTCAAAGTCGTTTGAGTTGGTCCAGAAGCGGTAAAACATATTGCCGGTGGGAATGACCAGTTTGTGTTGGGCTTCCTCGTCCTCGTGGACGTACATACTGCTGGTCTCGATTCTTGCAAGCGCGTTGCCGTTTTTAGCGGCGTTGTAAACGAGGTACGGGAATTTGCCGAACAGATCGGTCGTCAGGCGGATTCCTTTTTCGTGCAAGAAATCCCAAACATTCACGCCGTCTACTTTGAACCACGACTTTCTGGAAAACATCTCGTCGTTGTAGCTCTGCGTTACGGTATGCCCCACCTGGTGCTCCGCAACCGACCCGGTTAAATGATTGTGGAACTCGTAAGTCCGCGCGCCCACAAGCGCCTGCTTGGTCATTTTGCCCTCGAACAGCACGTTGCGGTTGGCGTCCTCGATGATATAGCCGGGTTTGAGCGAATGCCCGTCAAAGCGGAAATAGTACTCGGTAACGCCCTCGGCAATCTTAAAATTCTTGAACTGCTCGTCGGCGTTTCCGGCGGCGGGAACAGCCGCGTCCAGCGCCCTGCTCTTTTGAAAGGCTTTGACGGTTACGAAAACGCCGCCTACGATTGCAACCGCGCCAACGCCGATCATAATAATGCCGATAAGGTTGCCGTTTTTGGTGTTGGTCACCTTTTCGGGGTTCGCGGAGTCGTAGTAGATTGTCATCTCGTCGCCAACCTGATATTTTTTCCCAAGCTGAAAGCTTCCGTCGTAGGTCTTTCCGTCCACATCGTATTGAAATTCGATTTTGTACTCCTGCTGGTCTTCCGTGTCAATTCTGACGACCTCGGTAACTGCGGTGACCTTGGCGGTGGTTTGCACGAAATTCCCGCTGTTCATCACCAACAAAAGAATGCCGAACACGATCAGGATCAGCCCTGCCGGAATAAAGAACCGCGCCGGCCCGGTGTTTCGCATAAATCTTGCAAATTTGTTTTCAAAGCCCATTGTTGTATCTCCTTCCTTTTATTATATGTTCATTATACCGCTTTTACGTCTGTTTGTCAACACAATCCGGTTTTTACGGAAAAATGGTATTTTTTTGCTAAAACATCTTGATTTTGGAAATCAAATGGTTTACAATAAATGTGTATATGCTTTGCCCATCCCTTGTTTCCGGGCGGAAAGGTTAGGTCTTATCTATGCAAAAATTCAGAAAAATCGGTATTTTGACTTCCGGCGGCGACGCCCCCGGAATGAACGCCTGCGTGAAAGCCGCCGTTCATCGCGCGGCTGAGCTTGGCATTGACGTGATCGGCATCAACGGCGGTTACGCCGGTTTGATCAACGACGATTTGGTAGAGCTGACCGAGCGCAAGGTCTCGGACATCGTCGGCGAAAGCGGCACCATTCTGTATTCCAGTCGGTGCCCCGAATTCAAAACCGAAGAGGGTATGCAAACCGCCATTGCCACCTGCCGCCGCAACAGCATTGACGCGCTGATCTGCATTGGCGGCGACGGTACCTTCCGCGGCGCTACCGACATGACCCTGCACGGCATTCCCTCCATCGGTATTCCCGGCACCATCGACAACGATATTACCGCCACCGACTACACCATCGGTCTGGATACCGCCATCAATACTTCCACCTGGCTGATCGACAATCTGCGCGACACCCACGAGTCCCACGCCCGCGTCGGCGTTGTGGAATTGATGGGCAACGAGTGCGGCCAGATCGCTCTTTACGCCGCCATTGCCTCGGGTGCCGTGGCCTGCGCCATTCCCGAAATCCCCTTTGACGAGGACGCCGCCATCAAACGCCTTCTCGCGCATCGCGCCGCCGGCAAACGCAATATGATCGTTGTGGTGGCCGAAGGTTTGAAAACCGCCGAGGGCAAGCCTTATTCCGAAGAGCTCAACGGCAAGATCAAAGCCGCGGGGCTGGATAGCAAGTTCTTCCGCGCCGCCCATGTCATTCGCGGCGGCAGACCCACCGCCCGCGACCGCGTAACCGCCGCCCGCATGGCCTGCTACGCCGTGGAAAAACTGGTGGAGGGCAAATCCAACCTGGTCGTTTGCGAAAACGACGACAAGATCGACAGCATGGATATCACCCTTGCACTCATTACCGACCGTATGTATAAAAACAAACTCAAACCCGGCGATCTCGACCGCTTCTCGCCCGCCGAAATCGAAACCATGAAGGCCGTTTGCGAGAAACGCCGCGCCGAAATCGCCGCCCTTTACTCCGTCGCAGAACATATCGCGCAG
>JBGUNW010000119.1:0-11226 GCA_045117555.1 Eubacteriales bacterium | reverse complement strand
CCGGGAGAGGGGGAAGAACTTTTTGCAAAAAGTTCTTCCCCCTCTCGCGCTCTCCCCTTTTTTAAAAACTCCCAAACGTGTTTTGGGAGTTTTTGAAAGGGATTTTATTTACTGCCCCGAATGGGGCTTTTTTTTTTTGACGATATAAAACCGTCTCTAACACTATGCCGTCAACTTTTTACGGCTCGCGCGTAAATCACACCGTTGGCCGTCAATTCGTTTATGTCTTGGCAATAGATTGTGATTCCATCCGCATTTGTAATCGTTGCAAAATCAACAATCTGTCCACCACAGGCAACCACATAAACTTTTGCTTTCGGAGAGTCGATGGCCATTTGAGAACAATCAATATTCGAGCCATAAGAGCTGTAAATAAGAGGGTCGCCGCCTGTGACGCCACAATTCGTTGCGTGTGCACCGGAGGCACAAATGGTGCTTGCATGTTCGCAACGAATAGCTATAACAGAATTGTCCAAATATGCTTCCCGAATATCTAAATCCGCAACACGGTCGGCATAGGCAGCAATGCCGTTGCCGGTCAAAACGGCAGACCTTGCGCTGATTTCGCCGTTATGGCGTGCATGAACGCCATGACGGGTACAGTTTCGGGCAATGCCCTCACGAATGGTGACGGAAGACTCATTGTTGGAAATAACTCCGTCGTAAAACGAATCAAAGCCGCAACCCGGCAATACTACGCACTCGCTTCCGCGGTTGCAAACCAGCCCGGCAATTTTTTCTTGGTTAACATTTTCGGTTAATTTGAACACGCATCCGATGGCGGGAATTTTTGCAGCGTACTCTCCGGCAATAAAAACGTAATTTCCACGAGCATCGTGGGCATCCATAGTTGTTACCCAACCGTTACAGCATACGGGGACAAAAGCATCCTCGGATGTAATGGTAATGAACTGCAAATCCATTTGTTTTACGTAAATTTGCTCCGTAATAACGGTACCACTCAAAATTCGAATTTCACAAGTCATTCCGCCGCTTTTGTAAACCGGATAAAACTGCGAAAGATATTGCATGGCAGCGGTAATTGTTGCAAAATCCCCCGCGGCACCAACCGTTACCGTTGTTGGGCAATAAATACAGCTGGTATCAACTTCAAGGCAGGGCGCCAACTCGTCGGGAACCGACGCATAATAATCCAAAGCGTAGCTTGTAGGAACGGTTACCTTTTTCAACGAGGATTTATACCCAAATCTCTTCCCGATAACCGGACAAGCTCCGGTAAAAATCAACTCGGTTAAATTTTCGCATTCCGAAAGAACATCATTTCCAATGGATAAAATCTGATTGCTGAGTTTTGCCCAAAGGATGGAAGGATTGGATCTTAAAAACAAATCGGAAAGTGCGGTGATACCGGCTACCGAGATTAAATAATCCCCGGTTTCGGAATAGGTGTGCTGGCAATCCTCTTTGGAAAGAACGTTACTTGTACTCTGCCCGTCGCCCCAATCAATGCTCATGTTTTGTGACGTTGTATGCTCAAAAAGGGAACGTATCCGGTATTCCTCTTTCCCGGTTGCATGAATCATAAAATAACATTTTGTATTGTCATCTTCTTCAACATTTTCCTGTCTTACAATTCCGGCGTTGATCTCTGTGCCGTCTGTAAGCAGAATCATTAACTCTCCGTTTTCGTTTACAAAAAGATTTTGAATGCCAACTCCGGGAGCTCCCTGCGCGCCGACATCACCCTTTTCTCCTTGCGGCCCCATTTTACCTGTTTCTCCTTGTGGCCCTGGTATGGCGGTAGAATTACACGCTGAAAAGAGCAATGCAGAAACAAGCAAAAACACAATAATAGCTAAAATTTTTTTCATTTCTCCCTCCAAAAGTAAAATAATGGTCTATTTATAGTCCAATAGTATCATATATAGCCCACTTTGTCAAGAACATTTGGGTATAATAATCCTAAATCTTTACAAAGGGAGTTTGATTATGGATACCTATACCGCTGTAAAAAATCGCTTGCTGACACTCTGCGGGCAATACCATTTGTCAATCCATAAACTTGCAATCGAATCTGCCGTGCCGCCCTCTACCATTAAAAATATTCTCTACGGAAAAAGCGTAAACCCCGGAATCGTAACGATTAAGATGCTTTGCGACGGAATGGGAATTTCCCTATTTGATTTTTTTAATACCGATACTTTTCGCGCGTTGGAACCGGAAATTTTATGATTGTCGGTTTCCCGCCGCGCCGGGCGGAATGGAACATTCCGCAAAATGAAAAAAGAGAGCAAATTTTGCTCTCTTTTTTCATATCAGGCCCGCTTTCCGCGGGTCGGCGCGGCGAGTATCCGGAGCAGAAAACAACACAGAAAAGCGCTTGAAACAAAATCTTAAAATCATATTTTTACCAAGAGCATTTCCCAACCGTCGCCCACGGCGACATAGTAGCAATCCTTGATAAACCCCGGAAAGCAAGATTTCGCTTTCGGTGATCTTCCACCCCCGCCCGGAAAGTTCTTTTCGGGGAGGGAAAAAGGGGGCGGGGGCATTTTCTTTCAAGAAAAGCCCCCGCCCCCTTATCAAGGTCTTCCCTACCCCCAGACCTCCTCTAATCTCTCTTTTGTCTCCGGCGAGGGCGGCGTGAGCGGCAGGCGGTATTCGAGCGCGCATAGCCCGCGCAGGGCGGCAACGTACTTGACCGGCACGGGATTGACCTCCCAAAACAGCGATTGAATTTTTGGGAGCAGCGCGCGGTGGAGCGCCGCCGAACGTTCCGGGGCGTTCGGCAGGTCGCAAACGCCGGAAAGGGCGGTCAGGGCGCGCATTTCCGAAGGGATCAGATTAGAAGCCACCGAAATCACCCCGTCGGCGCCCAGGCGCATCGCGGCGCGGATCTGGTCATCATTCCCCGTCCAAACACCGAACCGGCCGGCAAACTCGACCACCAGCGATTGCAAAAAGGCAAGATCGCCGGAGCATTCCTTCACCCCGCAAACGCCGGGAATTTGGGCAAGCGCCGAAAAATCGGCAAGCGAGAGGCGGTACCCGGTGCGCGACGGCACGTGGTAAACCACCACCGGCAAGCCGTACGCCGCCAGCGCGCGGTAATGCGCCACAAGCCCTGCGCGCGTGGCCTTGTTGTAGTAGGGCGTAACGGCAAGGAGCGCGTCGGCACCGCTCGCTTTGGCAAGTTCGGCAAGCTCGCAGGCGCGCGCCGTACAGTTGGCGCCGCAACCGGCAATCAACAACCCCGACCAGTGCGCGCGGACGAAGCCGCAAAGGTCGCGAAACTCGTTATAGGTCAGCGCGGGCGCTTCGCCGGTCGTCCCGGCAACCACAAGGGCGGCGATCCCGCCTTTTTTCTGTTCTTCCAAAAGCTGCTCCAAGCTGTCAAAATCCAATTTCCCGTCCTTGAACGGCGTAATGATCGCGGTGGCAACGCCCGAAAACAACGCTTTCAAATCCTCTCCCCCTTTTTCGCGCAAACCCGTTGCAAACGCGCGGGGTTTGTGATAGAATAGTTTTACTACCAGTTTATGAAAGAGGGTTCCGAACGGATCAAAATGAGCCAACCAATTAAAAATAACCTGCCCCATACCGACCTGAAAACCGCCGACTTTTGGTACGATCTGCCCGAGGAGCGCATTGCCCAGCACCCCGCCGAGCCGCGCGACTCCTCCCGGCTGATGGTGCTCGACCGCAAAAGCGGAAGCGTTGCCCACCGCCGCTTTTCGGATATTTGCGACTACCTGCGTCCCGGCGACACGCTCGTCGTCAACGATTCCAAGGTCATTCCCGCCCGCCTGTGGGGGAACGTGGAGGGCCGCCCCGACGCGGGGATCGAGTTGCTTCTTCTTCGCCAGCGCGATTTGGACGTTTGGGAAACGCTCGTCCGCCCCGGCAAGCGCGCAAAAATCGGGATGAAACTGACCTTCGGCAACGGGCTTTTGCAGGCGACGGTGGAAAACATTGTGGAAGAGGGCAACCGCCTGGTGCGCTTTTCCTACGACCGCGCGGAATTTGCCAACGTTTACGACGTGCTCCACCGCGTTGGCACCATGCCCCTGCCCCCCTACATTACCGAAAAATTAGAGGACCAAAGCCGTTACCAAACCGTTTACGCCCGCGAAGAGGGCTCGGCGGCCGCGCCCACCGCGGGGCTGCATTTCACCCCCGAACTGCTTGAAAAGATCCGCGCCATGGGCGTTGCCGTTGTGCCGGTCATGCTCCACGTGGGGCTGGGGACCTTTCGCCCGGTCAAGGCCGCGCGCGTGGACGAACACGTCATGCACACCGAGTTTTTCTCGGTCAGCGACGAGAGCGCAAAGATCATCAACGAGCGCAAAGCAGCCGGCGGGCGCCTGATTTGCGTTGGTACCACCTCCTGCCGCACCATTGAGAGCGTTGCCGACGAAAACGGCACCATCCGTCCCCTTTCGGGCGATACCGGCATTTTCATCTATCCCGGCTACCGCTTCAAAGCCGTGGACGCGCTCATCACCAATTTCCACCTGCCCGAAAGCACCCTGCTCATGCTTGTTTCGGCGTTCTACGACCGCGAAAAAATGTTGCAGGCCTACAAAATCGCCGTCGAGGAAAACTACCGCTTCTTCTCGTTTGGAGATGCAATGCTGATTGAATAAGAGAGAAGACCGCGAGGGGTAGAAAACTTTTTTCAAAAAAATTTAACCCCCCCGCGCGCTCCCCTACTTTCAAAATACCTTGAAAAAAGGTTTTTTGAAAACTTTTGGATAGGGCAAGTTTTTTCGGAAAAGATATTGACAAGCAGGGGAAAATCTGCTATAATATCCCTTGCCTTGAAAAATTGGGGTATCGCCAAGCGGTAAGGCAACGGACTCTGACTCCGTCATTACCTAGGTTCGAATCCTAGTACCCCAGCCAAAAAGAGAGCCGGGAGCGATTGCTCCCGGCTCTCTTTTTGCCCGGTGTGCATGATGCAGAACCTACGCCGAACGGCTTTGCCGTTTCGGCTCAATTTGCGCTCCGCTGTACGGTCGCTTTTCGCAAATATTCGCGCAAATTTAGGTTCTGAATCCGCGGTGAATTTTTTATAAAACTGTGCCAGGCGAATTTCGCCCGGCACAGTCCTTTTTTGTCGCTTTTAATTGCTTTTGAATCGTCTGTTATTTATCCTTCGATCTTTACCGGTTTGCCGGTACGCATGGATTCGTCGGCGGCGTAGACCATAAGGTGACTGTTGATCGAATCGTCGATTGCCGTGCAGGAAATGGAACGCGGCTCGCCGCGCATCAGGTTGCAGAAATCGTAAACCAGGCGTTTATCGCCGCCGAAGTGTCCGCCGGTTTCTCCCTCGCGTTCCATAAATTCGATCGTTTCTTCGGTATAGTAGGAATCCTTCGGGTTGTATTTACGCAGGTGCAGACTTTCGTCCGGGTTGCCCTCGATCTCGCCCTCGCTGCCCACGATCCAAATGCGACGTCCCGGCTTCATAACGCCCAAAATAACGGTATGCGAAGCGGTAGAGCCGTTTGCAAACTTAACGGTAAGCACCTGGTGGTCAACGATATCGCCGCCCGCCTTGTAAATACAAACGCCATGGGGATTGTAGGTTTTCAGCGATTCCTCGCGCTCCTCTTGGGAAACGTCCTCGTAGTTCTTGCCGGTGCATTGCCAGGGATACCAGGGCATAATGCAGTTATCCAAATACATGGATTGCACGTCGTAAATGCACTTTTCGCGGATCTCTTTGGGGCAGTCCACCAGGCAGCGCGTGCCGGCGCCCTTGGGGGCGTTTTCGGGATTGAAATGATCTCTTCCGCCGTAGCTGGAAACCACTTCCGGAACCGTAGAGTTGTTCAGCCAGCAGAGCAGGTCGGTATCATGGCAGCATTTGGCCAACAGGAGCGAGGAGCCGCATTCCTTTTCGCTCTTCCACTTGCCGCGAATGTAGGAATAAGAGGAGTGCGTCGCGCCCACGCGCTCGCTGGTTTCAATATTCTGAATTTTGCCGATCACGCCGCTCATCAAAAGCTCTTTTACCTTTAAATAGAAGGGCGCGTAGCGAAGCACGTGGCAGGTCATCAGCTTGCAGCCGTTTTCGTCGGCAGTCTTTTTTAAAAGCATCAGGTCGGCCTTGTTGTTGGTCAGCGGTTTTTCCAGGAGCATATCGTAGCCCTGTTTCAAGAACGGCAGCACCGTTTGCAGGTGGAGTTGATCCATTGTGCCGTTGATTACGCAGTCGCCGATCTTGCCCAGCGCCAGAACGTCCTTCATATCGGTGAAGCACATTTTTTCGGGAACGCCGAACTGGTCGCGCATCAATTTGAGGCGAACGGGATCGGGATCCACAGCCGCAACCACCTCCATTGCGTTCAGACTGTGCACGCCCTCGCGGACGTAAACCCAGGCGCGGTCGCCGCAGCCGACTACAACTACTTTGATTTTTTCTTCCATATCATTTTCTCCTTTCGGAATTTTACGCCTGCTGGATATTTGGCATAAGCTCAATTACATTCTAACATGCCGCCGCTATGTTTTCAATAAACTATTAAAAAAATAAATGAAATTATTTTGACATTTTCCTTGGGTTGACAAGCAGGGAAATTTGTGGTAAAATAGATACACTGAAAAAAGGAAGGTACAAAAAATGGAACGCAAAAAAAGCCCTGTCGTCCTCCCTCTTTGCCTGGGGGGCGTGTTTCTCCTTTTCTTTCTCGTTCTGATCGTCCTGTTAAAAACGGTGGACGTTGCCGCCGTCGGTCCCGCCGGAACAAGCGTGGGCCTTTCGCAAATCAACGGCTCTTTCCACGAATGGATCCCGTTTCACGAGGTCTGGTACAAAATTACCAAAGTGCTCGGCGTTCTCGCGCTGGCGCTTGCCGCCCTCGTTGCGATATGGTCGCTCGTGCAATGGATTCGCCGCAAAAGTCTTCGGAAGGTGGACGCCACCCTCTTGGCGCTGGATATTCTTTATGTTGCCACCGGCATTCTCTACCTGCTCTTTGAGCTGGTAGTGGTCAACTATCGCCCGGTGCTGTTGGAAGGGCAAACGTTTCCGGCGGCGTCATTTCCCTCCTCGCACACGCTGCTTGCCTGCGTGATTTTCGGCAGCGCGTTCTGGCTGATTCTTGCCTACCTGCGCAAGACCTGGCAGGTGCTGGCCGCATGGGGCGCCGCGGGCGTTCTTTTGGTGCTGACCGTGATCGGCCGGATGCTTTCCGGCGTGCATTGGCTTTCGGATATTTGGGGCGGGCTGTTCCTTGGCGCCGTGCTGGTATGCTTTTTCCAATTTGTGCTGATCAAATTGGAAGAAAAACAAAAGAAAACGCAAACCGACCCGGCAAAACAGGAAAACGAATAAAAAAAAGAGGAGCAACAACTGCTCCTCTTTTTTTGCAAGTAACCTCCGCTCGCGGAAAAAAACTTTTGCAAAACGGGAAAATTATTTACCGAATAAACGGACAAAAAAGCCCTTCTTTTTGACGTATTCCTCGCTGTGCACCGAGGTTACGGTATAGCCGAGCGCGCCGAGAAACTCGCGCAGGCGGGCAACTTCGGGCGCCGTTTCCGAAAGAAGGATCGCCTCCCCCTTCCTGTGCGAAGAGGATACGCTATTGACCGGAAAATTTGCGCGAATGCAATCGTTGACGTGCGCTTCGCACATCCCGCACATCATGCCGTCGATTTCTACCGTTGTTTGAACCATAAACTTCTCCTTTTTCAAAGTTCTTTTAGAGGGCGGGGGGACGAGCGCGACCGCCGCCGGGGGCGGAGCAAGGGAGCGGGAGGAGTGGCCGCGGTCAAAATTTTGAAGCGGCAACGCCGCACCACAAAATTTTGGGCACCGCAACAGGAAGAGGGGGCGGGGGACATTTTCTTGCAAGAAAAGTCCCCCGCCCTCTGCAATTCCCTTCCTTACTTCCGATTCGAAGGGCAGTTTTTCGCGTAGGCGCAACCGGCACAACCGGCGCAGCCGCCGCAGGAGGATTTTCCTGATTTGCGCGCGCGCACCAAACCGGCAACGAGCGCAACGACCGCCGCGATCAGCCCCGCAAGAACCAACAACCAGCCAATGTTATGCCCGAGCCACGACCACATGGAATACGCCTCCTTTTTTTCATTTTTTATTCTGCTTTGACGTCAACCGTCAATTTGTTGGATTCGTGATATTTCTTAATGAACAGCATATAGATCATACCGCCCAGAACCGCCAGCGCGGCGATCAGGCCGGGAATGTGCCACGGGGTGAAGTTGCCCGAGAACAGCACGCCGAACTGATAGATCATCAACGAAACGGCATAGGCAAGACCGCATTGATAGCCAATGGCAAACCAAGTCCATTTTGCGTTGTTCATTTCGCGGCGGATAGCGCCGATGGCCGCAAAGCAGGGCGCGCAGAGCAGGTTGAACACCAAGAAGGAGAAGCCCGCCAGTTTGCCGATGCCAACGAAATCCAAAACTCCGAATACGCCGACGACTTCTTCTTTGGCAACAAGCCCCATAATGGTTGCAATGGTTGCCGCAATGCCGGTATCCCCCGCGCCGAAGCCAAGCGGACGGAAGATCCATTTCAGTCCGTTACCGATATGGCCGAGAATACTGTCGGCAAGTTCCATTTCGGTGCTCCAAGTAAACGCGCCCTCCTGCCAGCCGAGCGTAGAGCCGAGCCAGATGACGATGGACGCCAACAAAATAATCGTTCCCGCTTTTTTAATGAACGACCAGCCGCGCTCCCACATAGAGCGCATTACGTTGCCGAAGGTAGGCCAGTGGTAGGCCGGCAGCTCCATAACGAAGGGCGCCGGCTCACCGGCAAACATCCGGGTCTTTTTGAGCATAATGCCCGAAACGATAATGGCCGCAATGCCGATGAAGTAGGCCGTAGGAGCCACCCACCACGCGCCGTGGAACAGCGCCGTTGCGATCAGGGCAATAATGGGGAGTTTTGCTCCGCAGGGAATAAAGGTCGTCGTCATAATGGTCATGCGGCGGTCGCGCTCGTTTTCAATGGTACGCGACGCCATAATGCCCGGAACGCCGCACCCCGAACCGATGAGCATAGGAATAAAGGATTTGCCCGAAAGGCCGAACCGGCGGAAAATACGGTCCAGCACAAAGGCAACGCGCGCCATGTAGCCGCAGGCCTCCAAAAAGGCAAGCAGAATGAACAGTACCAAAATTTGCGGAACAAACCCGAGCACCGCACCAACGCCGCCGATGACGCCGTCCACAATCAGACTATGGAGCCATTCGGGGGTGTGGATCGCTTCCAATCCGCGGCTGACGAGCACCGGAATGCCCGGCACCCAAACGCCGTATTCGGCGGTATCGGGAACGCCCTCGGCTTCTTCGCCGAAATGGGCTTCATAGAATGCGGAAATATCAAAGCCTGCCTCGGCAAGGGAATCGCCGTAGGTTCCGTAGGCCTCGTCAAAGGCCTCAAAATCTTTGGCCTCCATCGCGTCGGCAATGTCGCCGGCACCGATTACGTCGGCTTCGTTTGCCGCTTTTACGGTTGCGATTGCCAAAACGCCGTCGGGCGATTTGAGCGAATCGTCAAAGTAGGTTTCCATATCGGCTTCGTATTGCTTGGTGCCAATGCCAAACAGGTGCCAGCCGTCGCCGAACACGCCGTCGTTCGTAAAGTCGGTTACGAAAGTACCAACCGTGGTTACGGCAATGAAATAGACCAGAAACATAATGGCCGCAAAAATGGGAAGCGCCGCCCACCGGTTGGTGACCACACGGTCGATCTTATCCGAAACGGTCATTTTTTTCGCGCTCTTTTTCTTATAGCAGCCCTTGATGATAGAACCGATGTAAACGTAACGCTCGTTGGTGATGATGGATTCCGCGTCGTCGTCCATCTCTTTTTCCACGCGGGCGATATCCTGCTCGATGTGATCCAGCGTTTCTTTGGAAAGGTTCAACGCTTTGAGCACCTTTTCGTCGCGCTCGAACAGCTTGATGGCATACCAACGCTGCTGCTCCTCGGGCAGGTCATGAACGGTGACCTCCTCGATGTGCGCCAGCGCGTGCTCCACTTCGCCGCCGAAGGTGTGCATGGGAACGGTTTTGGTGTGCTTTGCCGCGTCGATTGCCGCCTCGGCCGCCTCGGTAATGCCGGTGCCTTTGAGCGCCGAAATTTCCACCACTTTGCAACCAAGCGCGCGGGAAAGCTGCTCGATGTTGATTACATCGCCGTTCTTTTTGACAACGTCCATCATGTTCACGGCCACCACCACGGGGATCCCCAGCTCGGTGAGCTGCGTGGTCAAATAAAGGTTGCGTTCCAGGTTGGTGCCGTCCACAATGTTGAGGATCGCGTCCGGGCGGGTGCCGATCAGGTATTCGCGGGCAACGACCTCTTCCAGCGTGTAGGGGGAGAGCGAATAAATGCCCGGCAGGTCGGTGATGATGACGCCCTCCTGCTTTTTGAGCTTGCCTTCTTTTTTCTCCACCGTTACGCCCGGCCAGTTGCCCACAAACTGGTTGGAGCCGGTCAGCGCGTTGAAAAGCGTTGTCTTGCCGCAGTTGGGGTTGCCGGCAAGCGCGATGCGAATTTGTTTTTCCATAAAATTTTTAATCTCCTTTTCTTCCGAAAATTCAATTTTTTGGATTTCAGATCAACTCGATCATTTCGGCGTCGGCCTTGCGGAGCGAGAGTTCGTAGCCGCGAACGGTAATTTCGATCGGGTCGCCCAGCGGCGCCACTTTACGAACATAGATCTCCACTCCTTTGGTGATACCCATATCCATGATCCTGCGCTTTACGGCTCCCTCGCCGTTTAGCTTTGCAACGCGTACCGTTTCGCCGATTTTTGCGTCTTTGAGCGTTTTCATCGTTGATTCCTTCTTTCTTTTTTATAAAAATTAAAAAAGTTTCAAACCATAATTCTTTGTGCCATTTCCCGGCTGATGGCAATGCGCGAATCCATAATTTTTACAATGAGATTGCCGGTAAGCGTTGTGATCACCGTTACCACGCTTCCGACGTGAAAGCCGATGTCGGCCAGGTGCTGGCGCACATCGGGGTTTCCGCCAATCTTTTTTACCACCAGTTCTTCGCCCTCCGGGGCAAAAGTCAAAGGCATCATAGGGGTTTCGTTCCTCCGGTATCGGAATTTAGTTAGCTCCTGCTAACCATAACAAATTATACGCCCTTGCGCGTTTTTTGTCAACCATTTTATCGGATTTTTTTGGATTTTGGATATTATTACAAAACGGTTAGTTTTTGCTAACCGCAATTTGTGGAAAATAACAAAAGGTTAAAAGGATTGA
>JBGUNW010000118.1:0-3964 GCA_045117555.1 Eubacteriales bacterium | reverse complement strand
ACCCGCCAAGCGCAACCCGCCATTGGTGCAACGCAGAAGCGCGCCAAGACGACCCGAACCGCTTAGTCATTCATACGACATACGAGGACATACCGCGCGAATGGCTCGGCGACGCTATCCTGCACGACATCGAACAGACAAAGAAAAACAACCCGAAAGCATACGAAAATATTTACTTGGGAATTGCTACGGGAACGGGAAGAAATATTTTTGAAAACATCACCCTGCGGGAAATCACCGACGACGAAATAGGAAAGTTCGACTATTTCTACAACGGCGTAGACTTCGGATATTACCCCGACCCGTTCGCCTTTGTAGCAATGAGTTACAACGAAAAGGAAGCGCGCCTTTATATATTCGACGAATTATATTTATTAAAGCACGGCAATTTTGAAGCATACAACGCGCTTAAAAAACACATGGAAGCGCAGGGGCAGGACATAGGACGCGACCGAATAACAGCCGACAGCGCCGAGCCGAAAAGTATAGCCGACTTCCGCAATTTTGGCGCGGATATGCGCGGAGCAATCAAAGGGCGCGGAAGTTTGGAAGCGGGCTTTAAATGGCTGCAATCATTGCATGAGATTGTAATAGATCCAGCACGCGCACCACACGCGGCCGACGAGTTCACCCTTTACGAATACGAGATAGACAAGCGAACGGGCGAAATAATGACGGGCTACCCGCAGGGACAACCCGACCACGCATTAGCGGCCGTCCGCTATGCACTAGAGGAAGTGTGGCGACACGGCGGTGCATAAATGACTATATAAGCATGAGGAAGTAAAACAATGTTTGAAAAACTAAGGGGCTTTTTTATGAATATCTTAAATTATTTTCATACCTACAAAATCGAGGAATTGACGGGGGTCGAAACAAACATAACCGCCGAAATGTATAACAAAATATCGCTATGGGCGGACATGATGAGCGGACGCGCGCCGTGGAACAAGGAAGCAAAACCCTGCGGAATATTGCCACAGATTGCGGGACGATTAAATTATTTTGTAACGCGCGAAATCGGGCTGGACGTAGAAAACGAAGCAATTAAAAAGCCAATGGAACACCTTAACAAAAACATAGACAAGGTGGTCGAATACATCGCACTTATGGGCGCAGGATTGCTCCGCCCTATTTATGCACAGAATAAGTTGCAATATGAAATCATACCGTTAGGAAACTACCTGCCGACCGCCTACGACTTCGACGGCACACTAACGGGCGCAATCATTCTTAAACAGATTGTTACAACAAAAAAGAATTATTTATTATGCGAGATACATAACTACGACGGTTTGAACCATAACGTCGAAATGAAATTGTATGAAAACGAAAACGGCACACTACGACAAGTGCCTTTGACATCATGCGAACAGACCGCAAGCCTTACGCCAAAATACAGCTGGGAGAAATGCGGCCGCCCTATGATTGTCGAGTTTAGAAGCCACCAAACAAACAAAATCGACGGTTCAAACGTTCCCGTGGCATTGATTGACGACGCAATCGACCTCATCGAAAAAGCCGACGAACAGTTCGCGCGCATGGATTGGGAGCAGGAAGCAGGCGAAAAGCGCATTTTTGCTGATCGCGATATGTTCAAAATCCGCACCAAGAGAAACGGCGAAACCGACACAATGGTGCTTTCAAAATCATTAAATAAACTTATTCAGAAAATCGACGGCGACGGCAGCCCGAACGGGGAAAAGATACACGAATACAGCCCCGAGCTGCGCACCGAAGCACAAAACGCATATTTGCAGCAGGTTTTCCGACGCATTGAACTCGCGCTCAATATTGGCAAGGGGACAGTTTCCGACACCGAAGCCGTACAGCAGACCGCGACACAGTATAGCGGCGGCCGTCAAGAGCTTTTCGCAATCGTAGATAAAATCGAGGACGAAATAGCGGCAAAGTACGAGGACACCGCCCTTATATTTGCATATATGGCGCGGGCGTACGGATTGAAGAACGCACCAGCGACCGAACCAAAGCCCGAAGAACTCTACACAATAAAGTGGAACGACGACCAAACACGCAAAGACATACAGCAGGCAAAACAGACCGCCCTGCAGGAAATCAACGCGGGCGTATTGAATAAATGGGAATACCGCCGCGACTTCTACGGCGAGGACGAAGCGCAGGCAAAGGCGAACGTTCCGCCCGAACCCGTAGCACCCGACCCTTTTAATTTTGGAGCATAGAGAAAATGAGTACAAAAAGCAGAAACAAAGCCATAGCGCGACACATGACCAACGAAGAAAAAAAAGCGGTTATCGCCGTAAAACAAGCGGTAAACACCCAGCCGTTTTTTAAGCGCGTAAAATACGCATTAAAAATTATTTGCGGGCGGTGGTAAATGCTCCCCCCGCGCTATCTCGACGGTTTAGCCGACGAATTAACAGAAATCTACTCACAGCTTGAAAGCGAAATATTGCAGGATATGGCGCGCCGTATTGCACGTATGGGAAAAATCACAGACGCGACAAAATGGCAAGCTCAGATATTGGCAGAATCGGGCGCGCTACGTAAGAACATAACCCGCATTTTAGCGAAGTACGACAAGACAATCGCGCAGCAGGTAGCGGACACCGTAACCGAAGCGCTCGAGAAAAACACAATAAACGATAACCGCATATTTAAGCAGGCAACGGGGCGCACCGTAAGCAACCCCAGCGCGCAGGTTATGCTTTCCACAATTCAAAAATGTCATAGCGATTTATCACGATTGACGCTGACGACCGCGGCCACATCACAAGCCGAGTTCGTAAAAGAAGCGAACCGCGTATATATCAACGTTCAGAGCGGCGCGTTTGATTATGATACATCAATGAAAGACGCGGCCGACGAATTGGCAAAGCGCGGAATAACTACGGTTCAGTACGAAAACGGGCGACCCGTAACCCGAAGTATTGAAAGCGCCGTCCGCATGAACATTTTAACCAGCATAAACCAAACGGCCGCAAACCAAACATTAAACAATTGCGAGGAATTGGACTGCGACCTTGTAGAAACATCGGCGCATATTGGAGCGCGCCCCGAACATGAGGAATGGCAGGGGCAAATATTTAGCCGTAGCGGGAACAATAAGAAATACCGCCCTTTTTCCGTTTGCGAATTGGGAAGCGTAACGGGAATCTGCGGCATAAATTGCAAACATTCGTTTTATCCGTATTTTGAGGGAATGGCGGAGCATTACACCGAGAACGAACTCGACGAAATGGCAAACGAGAAAGTGCAATACAACGGGCAGACAATGACCCGCTACGAGGGCGAAGAAAAGCTGCGCGGAATCGAAAGAAACATACGGCACTATAAACGGCAGGCATTGACGCAGGAAGCGGCAGGCGTAAACAACGACCGCGCCCGCGAGAAAATAGCACAATGGCAGGCAACCGCCCGCGACTTCACCAAACAAACGGGAATAGCGCGCGACCCTGCCCGCGAATACGTAGGAAGCGCGACGGGATCACAACCGCGCGGAATAAAGCCGAAAATAACACCGCCAACAACACAGAGCGCCCCGCAACCATTGAACCCAGCGACGACGCAGAAAATAGCGGACATGAACGCGAAAGCGTCGAGTTTCTACACATCGACCCGAAGCCTTGACGACTTCGTAACGAAAGCGGAAACAACGCAGACAATGACACAGACGCAGAAAGCAACGCTCACAGAGGGCAAAAACCTCGCGGGCGATTTATTCGTAAAACGAAGTACAAAGGACATAAACGAGGTATTAAAGGCGCAGGGGTTCGACGGCAAGCCGACCGTTTTGTCGAAAGACGATTTTATAAAAGCCGTAAACGATGATACATTCATAGCCCAGCGCACCTACACCGCGCCCGACAAGGCAAAGCTCGACGAATATATAAATATGCTACGTAACGGCGAGTTTTACGTTGATTGCAGGACGGGCGGGCGCGCGCACGGCAAAGGAATGTACGCGGCTGCAGACTACACAAAG
>JBGUNW010000117.1:0-1635 GCA_045117555.1 Eubacteriales bacterium | reverse complement strand
CAATAGGCCGCGCACAATGCGTACAAACAGGATTTCAGAGTCAGCAGATCGGGGCGTTCGGGATGCAGCAGAGCTGAGGAAAGATATCGGAAGCATTCATCCGGGCAGACGAAACGGAAGTCGCTGCCCGTTTTGTTTTTCGTCTGCTTTTCAAAAGCGTGTACAAAATCGCCCGAGAACACGCCAACCCAGGAGACCGAAGCGCCGACAGACCGGTATTCATGGACTTCATTTGACAGGCACATACCAAATTCACCTGCCTTTAACACGCCGCGTTTGCCGTTCACCATACAATCCACAGCGCCGGAGAGTACGCATATCACCTCAAAATTCCGATGAAAATGCGGCTGCCAGTCGATGTCCTGATAAACGGTGGCATTATAAGAATAGTTATATTGAGAATTACTTGGTTGATGAAAAATCATATCTCGCCCCGAAAACACAAATTATTGCTATAAATATACAATATCGTGCGAGATTTTGTCAAGAGATTGCTATACAATAAAAACGGTGATACTATGACGGCAGCTTTGATTTTTTCACTCGAGGAGTTCGCCCTTCAAGACGGGCCGGGCATGCGCGCCACGGTCTTTCTGAAGGGCTGCCCGCTGCGCTGCGAATGGTGCCACAACCCGGAGGGACAAAGATTTGAAAACGAGATCATAAAATCGCAGGCGGGATGTGAGAGCTGCGGCGCCTGCCTGAAAGCGGGAGGCGGACGCCTCAACGAAAAAAGCGTGCGCGCATGCCCGAACCGACTGCTTCGCATGAGCGGGGAATCGTATACGCCTGAATGTCTTTTGGAAAGACTGCGGGGAGTGCTGCCGATCCTGAACGATGCGGGCGGCGGAGTAACCTTTTCCGGCGGGGAACCGCTGGCGCATCCGGATTTCCTGTATGAATGCCTGGCACTTCTGGAAGGTCGAACGCACCGCGCCGTTCAGACGAGCGGCTATTGCGAGGAGGAACCATTCCGGCATGTGCTGGATCAGACTGATTTTTTTCTTTACGATCTGAAGCTCCTGGATCCCGCGCTGCACAAACGGTATACCGGCGCGGACAACACGCCGATCCTGCGCAACTTCCGGATTCTTTGCGACAGCGGGAAACCGTTTATCACACGCATTCCGCTGATCCCAGGCGTAACGGATACCGAGCAAAATCTCACCGATATCGCGCGATTTTTATGTGATAACGGGGTAAAAAACGCGGAACTGCTGCCCTACAACAGGCTGGCGGGAAGCAAATATGCTTCCGTAGGCAGGCGCTACGCACCCGGCTTCGACGAAACCGATATACCGCAGGCGAGAACCGATATTTTCAGAAGCTTCGGCGTTGAACCGAAGGTCCTATGGGGGGATCACGTTGACTGAACACACAAAACAGTTTCTGGCATATTTAAAAAATGCGGAATACCGCCGGGAGCGGACGCCCGGTACGATCGACGTGTCCGAAGAGGCGCGGGGCAAATCCGCTGTTTTTCAGGACGCGCTGCGCTTTCGCGTCATGCTGGAAAACGAAACGCCGAAGATCTTCCCCTTCGATAATTTCGGTTTCAGACGCAGCCGCGAGGATTTTGCCTATTATACGGACGAAAACGGCAGCCGCAGCGGTCAGTGGAGCGCCGGCAACCTG
>JBGUNW010000116.1:0-2085 GCA_045117555.1 Eubacteriales bacterium | reverse complement strand
GTAAATTTGGGCGGCGCGTTGTATGCCCCGTGAATGTGACCGAAGTAGCAGGTTTTAATGTCGTATTCGTGTAAAACGTTCAGAATTTCGCGGCAAACAAACCCGCCCCAAACGGGAGGAAAATGCAAAAAAGCTACCAACGGCAAATTTCTGCCGTCTGCTTCCCGCAGTTTGATTGCCTCTTTTAAGCTGATATTCAGTCGGATGACTTCGCGATTGATGATCTTTGCGTAATCGACCGCGTCTTTGGTGTTTTGCCGTTCCTCCTCGGTAAACCAGCCGCGCGAGCCGCAAACAATGCAGGAATCGGTCACGTAGGCGTTATTGTAAAGAATATGCAAACTTGCAAAACCGTGTTCACGCCAAAATGAAGTTATTTTTGCGCCGGTGGAAAACCAAAAATCGTGATTTCCTTTTCCCACCAACTTTCGGCCGTTCAGCGAATCCAAAAAACGAAAGTCCGCAACCGTATCTTCCAACCGTAAACCCCAGGAAATATCGCCGGGCAAAACCACGGTATCGTCGGGGGCAACCACAGCGTTCCAGTTCTTTTCCAGTTTTTTCATGTAGTCTGTCCACCTTGCCCCGAAAACTTCCATGGATTTGGATTGGTCGGAGGAGAGGTGCAGATCGGCAATTGCGAACAGCGACACGGAAACGTACTCCTTTCGTTGAATAAAAAAGGGATTTTCAGGGAATCATGCAGGGTGAAGGGAATTGCCCCTTCGGAATTCAGAAAAAAGAGAGGGAAAAAAGATGGAAAAAGAATTTGACAGCAAAAGAAAACACTGCATTGAGGGCATCCATTGCAACGTGGAAAACTGCTATTACCACGACGAACAAACCAGATGCACCGCGCGCGAAATTTCGGTAGGACCGGATTGCGCCCATTGCTCGGACGAAACGGTTTGCTCCACCTTCAAGCCGAAGGAAGGCGCGCAGGGCTGATTCATTCAAAAAAACGGCGTTTCGCTTTTGTCTGTATCAAAAAACGGGCAGAAGGCGGAACGCCTTTTTTGTTTGATTTTTGCGGTACTTTTCGTAAAATAAGCGCAAAAAGCGTTGAAAATCATTTGCTTTCGGAAGAAGCTTGTTTCGGCTCTTTCCCAAGCGGAGTTGGTAAATTCCAATGGAAAAGAATGGCTAAAATGCGGATGACGAGAATAATGGAAACCGAAATCAGAATTGCGGCAAGGCGCGGAAGATGCGACAAAAGCAAAACATAACAACCCGTGCCGAGCAGGGCCGGAATAAGGTAAATGTGCTTTCGGAAAACCAGTGGGATCTGCGCGGAGAAAATATCGCGCAGAATGCCGCCGCCAATGCCGGTGATACACCCGCAAAAAATCAGCAGCGCGGGGTTTGCGGAGTCACCCAAAAAATGAATGGCGGAATCCACCCCGAGAATGCAAAACAGGGCAAGCCCGATCATATCCGAGCCCTCTAAAAGAACGTTGTGCATCCGTTCGGTCAAAACGTTTGCCGTGTTACCGATAAAAGCAATGCAAAACAACGTAAAAGAAACCAAAAAGCAGATTGCGGCAAGAATGGCATATTCCATGGATGTAAACAGCGCAGGGGGATTCCTGCCGATTACAAGGTCACGGATCAGCCCGCCGCCGAACGCCGTTATAAGTGCAAAAATGACCGCTCCTACGGCGTCGTTCCGCTTTTTGATTGCAATAATGGTGCCGGAAACGGCAAACGACACGGCTCCCAGAGCTTCCAAAAGGAAGAGGATCCAATCAACGGGGGTATTCAAAACAAGCGGTTCCATTTTCAAAGCTCCCTTTATTTCACGAATTGCAAAACGCGGTCCGGCATTTCATCCGGCGCGCAAACTTCCTTGAAGCGAACGGCGCGGTTTTTCAGCCCGGCAAGCGGGTAGGGGATCTTTACGCCGGTCAGTTCTGTCAGTTCATCCAACGCCTCCAAATCTCCGCTCGGCGCTTTTTTGGTGATTGAACGGAACACGTTGTTTGCAAACTTGTAGGGGCTTGCGGTGGAATCCACCACCATGGGAATTGTATCGCCGCTTTCTTTGAGATAGGTTTGCGCTGCATAAAGAGCAACCGCCGTGTGCGG
>JBGUNW010000115.1:0-5929 GCA_045117555.1 Eubacteriales bacterium | reverse complement strand
GTGGGCGTAGTCGTCGTACACCGGGCATTCCCGGAACCAGCCCTTAAATTCGGTCCGACGCGCGGCACCGCGGTATTGCTCCATGGCGCTTGCGATCTGCTCCGCGGAAACGCCGGCAAGCCGTGCCGCCGCCACCGCCGCGAGCGCGTTGTAGACCGAATGCAGACCGACCGCGTGCAAGTGCACCGAAAACGCGGCGTTCCCGCGCTCAACGACGGTGAAGGAAATTTCCCCGTGTCCGGCTTGAATTTCGGCCGCATAAAAATTGGCTGCCGGGTCCCGCAAGGAAAAGGTTTTTGCGCCGTTCCGCCCGGAAAACGCGCGTCGGCTTTCCGTGTCATCGGCATTCCAAAGCAGAACGCCGTCCTTTGCCCGGTCGGCAAACCCGCAAAACGAGGCGCGCACCTGCTCCATGCTGTGAAAATAGTCTACATGATCCATACCGATATTGAGCACCACGGCAATATTCGGAGATAAGCGCAGGAAGGAATCCATATATTCGCAGGATTCAAACAGCACGGTTTGCCGTTCCGCCCCGATCCTGCAACAATTGCCGTCCAGCGCCGGCAGATCGGCCCCCGCGTAGATCGTCGGGTCGCCGCAAGCGGTCAGAATTTGCGCGCACATGGCGGTGCAGGTGCTTTTTCCATGCATTCCGGCAATGCCGATGCGCGTTTGAAAATCGTTTGTCAGATACCCGAGATAATCGGCGCGGGAAACGCACGGGATCCCCCTTGCAAGCGCGTCGTTATATTGCGGATGGCCGGACGGTATGGCAACCGTATAAACGATCAATCCGTATTTTTCCGGGATTGGTTCCATCGACCCGACGCGAACCTCGGCGCCCAGTTTTTGCAGATGGCGAACGCGCGGTGAATCGGCGCGATCGTCGCCTCCCGCGTAATATCCCGCGCGGAGCGTTGCCTCCGCGAGCGCGGACATACTGATACCTCCGATTCCCAAAAACCAAACGCCGCGCGCGGATTGCAGAATCGCCCCAATTTTTTCCGCTCCGAAATTTGTGTTCGGCAATGCCATATTTCACCATCCCTTTCCGTTTTCGGTTGATAAAACAAAAAGGGCGTTGCCAAAAAGCAACCGCCCCTTTTTCGCATTGAAAAGGATATGCGCCGGAAATGGAACGCGTGATTGTTTATAAACTGCCGTGGGAAAACAGAACGCTCTCTTTTTCCAACCGCAGAGCACCAAACTCGCCGGCCGCGATACTGCCGGGATTGAACAGATAGATCGGCCTTCCGCCTTCTTCATCCGGGATCGTCAAAAGCTCCTGCCGGTGCGTGTGACCGAACAAAACGAGATCGGCTTCAAAATCCCTTGCGGCTTGGATCAGACCGCCGACGCCGCTTTTAGCACCGTATAGATGCCCGTGTGTCAACAAAAGGCGGTGGCCTTCAAAAGAGAGGATCTCCACGTCCTTTACCGGCTCGTCCGGGAAGCGCCAATCGCAATTTCCGCGCACGCGGATGACGGGGAGATCTTCATAGCGGTTGCCAATGTCGGAAAGTCCGTCGCCGAGGTACAAAATCGCGTCCGGCCTGCGGATCTGCCGATCGACCGCTTCGGCAATATTCTTTCTTTTTCCGTGGGAATCCGAAAAAATCAAAAATTCCATTCTGTTTCTCCCGTAAAATATTTTTTCTTTTATCATTTTAGCAGACGGCGGTGGATTTGTCCACCCCTTTTTGCATTTTCACCCTTTCTTTTTCCGGCTCATATACTGCCGTTGAACAACTTACGGAAAGGAGCAAACCCATGCAAATTGACAAAAGGACCCTGCAACTTCTTCTCGCCATGAACGACGAACAGCTCTCGGCGCTTCTTGCAAAAATAGCAAAGGAATCGGGCATTACCCCGGCGAATTTCGGCGTTGGCCCGAACGATTTAAGCGGACTCCGGCAGGCGCTCGGCGCGGCGACCGACGAGGATTTGAAACGACTGAACGCACTTTACGCCGATTACCGGCAAAAGCGCCGCCAATAAAAGGAGAACGGCTATGGACGAACAGGAAAACACCCGCGCGGGGGCTGAACTTTCCACTGCGTTGGAATCGCTTTTTTCCGACCCACAGGCACGCGAACGCTTTGAAAAAATTGTTGGCACCCTGAAAGAAAATATGCAAACAGACGCTCCCGCTCCTGCGCCGCAGGAGCAAAAAACGCAACCCATGTCCACCGGAACGGACGGTCTTGCCGCAATTCTCGGCAATTCCGCAATCATGGAAAATCTGCCCGCTCTGCTTTCGGGTATGCGGCCTGCGGCCCCGGTTCCCGAATCGGCAAAAACGCCGGAGGACCGCAGGCGCGACCTTTTACTTGCCCTGAAACCGTTTCTTTCCAAAGATCGCGGGAATGCGGTGGACCTGATTTTGCAAATTTCCCGGTTGGGCGCGGTTTTGCGCTTGATGGGATAAAGGGGGTGCCGCTTTATGTATTCCAAAAAATCCGGCCGCGGTTCCCTGCCGCCGAGAATGCCCGAACACTACAACGGCTGGGCGTTTCAACCGCCTCCCCCTCCGAAAGATCTGCCGCCGAAATTTGACAGAAACGACGAGCGCCCTGCGCCGCCTCCTCCGCCAAAGCAGGAAATTCATCAATCCTACCCGCGGCCGCTCCCCTTCCTTCCCCCGCAGCCCGTTCCGTCCCCTCCGGGGGAAAAAACGGCGCCGCCCCCGTTTTTACCCCCTTCTTTGGAGCATCTGCTCGGCAAAGGCGGGTTTTTACACTCCATGAACCTGGATTTTGAGGAGCTGCTTTTGATCGGTCTGATCGTTCTGCTCGGCTCCTTTGGCGAGGATACCGAGCTTCCGCTCCTGCTTGCGCTCCTGCTTCTTTGCTGAAAACGGGATAATCCGACAAAAAAAGCTTGCAATTTACGCCCGGTTCCTGTATAATAAATACAGAAGCTCGAAAAATACAGAAACTCGAAATCAGAGGATAAATGAATGAAGAAAAAATGGCTGATCCCTTTGCGGATCGTCCTTGCCGTTCTGATTGCCTTGAACCTTGCCGTTATTTTCGGTTTTTCGGGCGAAACCGCCGTAAAATCCTCCAAAACGAGCGGCTCCGTTACCGAGAAAATTGCCGAGGTTGTAGTTCCCGACTTTGATCAAAAGCCGGCAGAAGAGCAGAAAGAGATCGTTAAAAAAATGGAGCCGCCGATCCGCAAATTGGCGCACTTTTCAGAGTACGCTTCGCTGGGGGCTTTGATATTTTTGTTTCTGCTAACCTGGAACGGCGCGGTTTTATGGAAATATGCCGGATCGGTTGCCTTTTCGGCGGCCTATTCCGTTACCGACGAGTTGCACCAAAAATTTTCGTTCGGAAGGGCGGCAAGCATTCGGGATATGGTAATTGACACCGCCGGCGCGCTGGTGGCCTGCTCGTTGCTCCTGTTGATCCGCTTTTTGGTACTTCGCGCGCAGAAACGGCCGAAAAAGCTTGCGACGACAATTTATACGATTTCTTCAAAAAAGATTGAAAAGCCGCTTCGGTTTGCCGTGGTTGCCGACCTGCACGGGCATTTTTACGAATCGTTGCCCGGCCTTTTACAAGCCGCCACGCCCGACGCGATCCTGATTCCCGGCGATTTGACGAAATTTGAGGACATTGCGAAAAACGACGAAGCGATTTTTGATTTTTTGAAGTCTTGCTCTTCGATCGCGCCGACCTACTACTCGCTCGGAAACCACGAGCTTGGCACTTCCCGGCACGGAAATTTGTTTGCAAAGCCGCACAAAAAGGAGCTTCCCGCCTCGTTTTCCGAAAAGGTTGCGCAAACGGGAGCGATCCTTTTGCGAAACGATTGCGTTTTGCAAAACGGCATTTGGTTTTGCGGGTTGGATTCGGGGTTTGACGGCAGCGTCAACTCCCCGGACACCGAGGCGCTGGCCAAATTTGACGCCTGCCCCGGGTTTCGCGTTCTGCTTTGCCACCACCCCGAATATTTCGTTCCCTTCGTTCAAAAAACAAGCATTGATCTGACGGTTTGCGGACACGCGCACGGCGGTCATTGGCGCTTTTTCGGCCGCGGCCTTTACGCGCCCGATCAAGGGCTGTTTCCCAAATATACTTCCGGCGTTCTCGACGGGCGGTGCGTGATTTCCCGCGGGCTTGGCGACCATACGAAAATTCCGCGCTTCAACAATCGGCGCGAGCTGGTATTGATTGATCTGACCCCCGAAAAAGAATAAAAAAACGGAGCGATTTCCTTTTTGGAAAACGCCCCGTTTTTTCTTTTATTTATTTGCTCAAATCTTCGTCAATGGCTTTGGCTGCGGCCTTTCCCGCTCCCATTGCGAGAATGACGGTTGCCGCGCCGGTTACCGCGTCGCCGCCCGCGTAAACGTGTTCCAGCGACGTTCTGCCGGTGGGCTCCTCGGTAACGATCCCGCCCCGGCGGTTGACTTCCAACCCCTCGGTGGTGGATTTAATAAGCGGGTTGGGAGAGGTTCCGATCGCAATGATGACGCAATCGCAGGCCAGCTCGTATTCCGAGCCGGGAATTTCCACCGGGCTTCTTCTGCCCGAAGCGTCCGGCTCGCCAAGCTCCATTTTGATCACGCGCATACCGCGCACAAAACCGGTTTCGTCGCCCAAAATTTCGGTGGGATTATTGAGCAGGCGGAATTCGATTCCCTCCTCCATGGCGTGTTCCACTTCTTCGCGCCGCGCGGGCAGTTCATCCAGCGACCGACGGTAAACGATATAAACTTTCTCGGCACCCAGCCGCATTGCGCTGCGCGCCGCGTCCATGGCGACGTTGCCGCCGCCCACGACCACCACTTTTTGGGCCTGCTGAATGGGCGTTGTGCTATCCGGCAGATAGGATTTCATCAGGTTGACGCGCGTTAAAAATTCGTTGGCGGAATAAACGCCTTTGAGGTTTTCGCCGGGGATCTTCATAAAACGCGGAAGTCCGGCACCCGAACCGATAAACACGGCTTCAAAGCCCTCTTCTTCCATCAGTTCACGAACCGAGATCGTTCTGCCGACCACGGTGTTGACCTCGATCTTTACGCCCAGTTCTTTGAGCGTTTCGATCTCTTTTGCAACAATCGTTTTGGGCAAACGGAACTCGGGAATCCCGTACACCAAAACGCCGCCGGCGGTGTGCAGCGCCTCAAAAACGGTGACCTGATACCCTTTCCTGGCAAGCTCGCCGGCACAGGTAAGCCCCGCAGGACCGGAGCCGATCACGGCAACCTTATGCCCGTTGGATTTTGCAGGTTCCGCTCGGTTTCCCTCCTGCGCGTTGTGATAATCGGCCACAAAACGCTCCAACCGGCCTATGCCGACCGGCTCGCCTTTGATCCCGCGAACGCATTTGCCTTCGCATTGCGTTTCCTGCGGGCAAACGCGCCCGCAAACGGCGGGAAGCGAGCTTGCCTCGGTAATGATCTTGTAGGCCTCTTCAAACTCGCCAACCTTCACTTTTTGAATAAAACGCGGGATTTCAATGCCCACCGGACACCCGCTTACACAAGGCATATTTTTACAGTTCAGGCAGCGTTCGGCCTCGTCGATTGCCATTTCTTTGGTATATCCCAGCGCCACCTCGCCGAAATTGCGGCGGCGGATGGCCGGATCCTGCGAGGGCATGGGGTTCTTTTTCGGATTCATATTCGGCATGGTCATTCCACCTCTTTTTTGAACAGGTTGCAGGTTTCTTCGTGCGCTTTTCTTTCAAACGGACGGTACATGGAGGAGCGCGCGATCGCCTCGTCAAAGTCGATCAAATGCCCGTCAAACTCGGGGCCGTCCACGCAGGCAAATTTCATTTCTCCGCCCACGGTAAGCCGGCAGCAACCGCACATTCCGGTACCGTCGATCATAATGGGGTTCATGGACGCCACGGTGGGAATCCCGTATTCTTTGGTCAGCTTACAAACGAATTTCATCATGGGCAAGGG
>JBGUNW010000114.1:0-13546 GCA_045117555.1 Eubacteriales bacterium | reverse complement strand
CCCCACCCCCAAGGTCTTCCCCCTTCCCGCCCCCTTTGCATAAAAAAACCGCCCGGCGAACCGGGCGGTAAAAACTTTTATTTGTTTTTGGGGAACTTTATGAGAACGACTTATTAAATCGCACGATCAAAAGATGGGGTACAGGTAGTCGTAAGCATACTTGATAGGACTCTCGTTATATTCCTCAACAAGACCTTCGTAATATTCCGGATTAGCCAAATATGCTTCGTACTGTGCTGCGGCCTCTTGATATGCAGGAAGCAGAACGTTTTCGTACTCATCCATAGCCATATAGTAAGCGTCTACTTCTTCCTGGTTTTCCCAATCGTAATCGTCAGAATCGGGCTCCTGAGGTGCGTCGCCGGGATCCGCGGGAATTTCAGGCGCGGGGATCTTATCGGGATCAACCGTCAGGCCGAAGAAGAGGTCGTACTCAGAAACCACATAGGCGATGGAGGACTTACCGTCGATCGAATCGCAGAAGATGCTCTTCAAGGTAAGACCATCCTGGTCGTTGGTACCAATGCGGTAGGTGTTATCCAGGTAGTCGATTTCTTCGTAGTAAACCTTATCCTTAATGACCTTAACGATCATTGCCTTGGCCTGTGCCTGGTAAGCAACCAGTTCAGCGTCAAGGGTTACCTTGCCGTTGGCATCGGTTTCTACAAACTTGCACTGATCGGTATCAGCTTTTCCGCAGTAGTCTTCGCGGTAGGTAGCGATCATACCGCGGAGAGCGGCAACTTCTTCAACGATCGTTTCAACGTCATCCTCGGAAGGAACGCGGCCGTAATTCTTCAATGCCTTTGCAGCGGCAATAATCTCGTTGTAAAGCGTTTTGGCTTCGGCTTTCTTTTGGGTAAGCTTCTGCTGTTTAGCATTGAGCTCCGTATAGGTTGTGAGCTCGTCGAACTGTGCATCCGTAATTTTGCCTGCGTAGTATTTATTTACATACTTCGTGTAACGGTCGGTAGCATCGGCAATTTCGTCGTCGTGAATGCGAATGTCATCCAGTGCGGGCAGTTCGGCAACATCGTCAAGGATGCCGGGAACAGGCTCGTTGTTCTCATCCGTGTAACCAAACCACTCATCGCGAGCGGCAGCAGAGGTTTCGAGCATATCTTTGGCAGCGGCGATGACAGCTGCAAAGTTCTCAATAAACTTGTAGTTGCCGGCAGCCGGGTAGTTGTAGTTACCAATGCCAAGGATATATTCGTCCTTACCGTCGAGATTACCTTCGGCGTCAACCGACTTGGTAGCCTGGAAGGTATCCTTAACAGCGTTCAACAGGTTGAGCAGGTACTCCGCCATGTTGTTATGAATGTAGTTATCGCGCGCTTCAACGCCGGCGTAGTATGCTTTCCAAGCGGCGTTGTACGCAGCCAGCTCGGTGTTGTAGTTATCCCATGCAGTGTTGTACGCAGCCAGCTCGGTGTTGTACGCTTCCATCGCGGTGTTGTACGCAGCCAGCTCGGTGTTGTACTCACTCCATGCAGAGTCGTATTCGTCCTTGGCCAAGTTGTATTCTGTCCAAGCATCACTGTAGGTGGCAAAATCTGCTTGGTAATCCGGATCATCCACGCCGTCTGGGTAAGCAGCCGGGTCGGGGGGTATCTTCATCGTGGGCTCTTGGGGCTGCTCCATCGTGGGCGCTTCGGGCTGCTCCATCGTGGGCGCTTCGGGCTGTTCGGGCTCGATGGGCTCAGCCAGCGTGGGCTCTTCAACGGCTTCGGGAGCGTTTTCGCCGAAGAACTGGTCGATGTTGTAGTTGAGGTTGCTTTCAATCCAGTAAACAACTTCTGCAAGGACTCCGCGATACTCGTCGGTTCTGTTCATATTAAACTTGTCGAGAGCGGCAATGGAGGTGTTGGGAGCTTCGCTATCGGCATTCTCGGCAAGAGCAACCAGTTGCAGCACTCTTGCAGTCAACATACCGCGGAATCTCTGGAAGGTGATGGTGCCGCTCTCTTCTTCCCCGTCAATGAGGACGAAGTTCGGGGTGTTCACGCCTTCCAGCGCGCTGACCTTCTTGTTGGCCCACAGAATCTTTTGCAGGTTAACAAGCGACTTAACAGCGTCGTCGTCGGCTTTAACGATGTACTTCACTTCGTCGTAAACGGCCTGGACTTTCGCGGTCAGAGCGTTATACTCGTCTTCCAGAACTTTCAGGTTGGCTTTGAATTCCTCAACCATATCCTTATAGTTCTCATAGTTGGTGCCTTCAACGGGAGTCTTGGTCTCGTCTTCGGCATTCCAGTATCTGAGGGCGTCAACATCAAAGATCGCTTCGATAGCAGCAGCCCACTCGGTTTTGATGTTTGCGCCGTCATCAAAGGTTACGGTTACATTGGTAATGTTGCCTTCCTTGTCTTTCTCGATCTTCGCGGCGAGCTCGGCGTTGATCTCGTTGATGCTTTCCTTAACTTTGCCGAGGTATTCAATTCTTTTAACGATCTGACCAACTTTTTCCTGATCTTTCTGCGTGGTAACGCCAAGCATAGCGGCAAAGTTATTGTCGAGCTGTGCGTTGAAGCCCTCAACTTTCTGAATTGCGTTGTTGAGAGCGTCGGCTTTATCCAAGAGGTTGTTGAGCTCCTTGGCAATCCGTCTGTAAAGAACGTTTTCCGCGCCCTTTTCAATCTCTTTTGCAAGCTCTTCGGCCATGTTGCCGGTCTGGTCGCCAACAGCTACATAGCCAAGCACATGCTTGGTGTAGAGGGCGTCCATAGCGTTTGCATAAGTTTCAGCGCCTTTAATAAAGGTGTAGGTGAGCTGCGCGTAGCCCTCTTCCTCTCTTTCGGTGAGGGAAGCGGTTACGATGAGCTGGTAGTTTTCGGAATCCTTCTCGAGCTTCCATTCGGTTGCCCAACCGTCGATCGTGGCGATATCGGTGTCGATGCCGGCCTTATCGGAGAACAGCGGGCAAGCGTTGATGGTGGGAAGGGTTACGAGGTCGATCTTGTCAAGGGCTTCCTTCGCGTTGTTCAGGCGAGTGTATTCTTCGCTCTGGCCTTTGTTGAGAGAATAGCCGGTGAGAACAGTTGCATCAACACCGTACAGGGCGACCATGTCCTCATTGGTGAAGTATTTCGCAACGATTCCATCATATTCGCCGCCGATGGTGTCAATGTCCTCTTTCACTTCGTCTTTGTAAAGAACGTCAACGGCAGCGAAAGCGCGCGTTTCCTGATTGTAGGTGAAGAGTTCAAGCTCAACTGCATGGGAAGCGACTCCAAGAGCTGCCTCCTCGGCGTCTTCCAAAGCTTTGCGAGCGGCCAGAATTGCCTGGTAGCGCTCTTCCTGCTCCTGGGTTGCTTCTACGTGGTTGTAGAGGTTGTTCAGGGTTTTGAGCTGATTCTCTTCGAGGGAGATGATACCGTTGATTTCATCATCGACGGACTCGCGGCCTTCCAGTTTGAGCAGTTCGGCCTCGAAGCGCTCAGCAAAGGTGGGCAGGGAGGTCAGATAGCCGCGCAGTTCACCAAAAATGGCGCGAACATCATCCTCGCTGGTGGAACGTGCCAGACGGAGGGCGTAGCCGTCGATCGTCTTTTGGTGTTCGATGTAGGCCTCGTCGGTCACGCCGTCAAAGTACTCGTCGGCGTTAAAGTCGTCAATGAGCTTTTTGAACGCATAAATGGAATATTCGTTCAAAACGGGTTCGCCGTTTTCATCCGTGACATACTCCGAATAGAGCAGTTTGGTTGCCGCTTTGTAATCAGCAAAGCCGTCGGCCGCAACCAAATTGTCAACCGCGGTGGCAATATTGTTTACCTTTGTGGTAAGGTTGCCAAGTTCGGTACGCAGAGCGGTAATTTGCGCTTGGAGCGCGGTGTCTTTGTTTGCAAGATCGGTGTTGGTTTGGGCCTGAGCGGTCAAAGCAGCTTCTGCGGCTTCAACTTTCCCCTGCAAATCGGTGATTGCTTCTTCCAAAGCGGTGATTTTTCCTTGCAGATCGTCAACTGCATCGTCGAGAGCGGTCGAGGTTGCGGAACTCTCAACTGCCGACTTCAACGAATTCAGTTCGCTTTGAAGGGTTGCAATCGTTTCCTTGGCAGTGTTAATGTCTGTTTGCGCAGCTGCCACGTCGGTCTGTGCCTTCGCAACGTCATCTTTCAGTTTGTCGTTGCAGCCGGTCAACAGAACGGCGGAAAGAACAAACGTGAGAAGAAGCACGAAAGACAAAACCTTAAGGATCGTGTTTTTCTTCATAGGTATTTTTCCTTTCTGTGTGTTTTGTGTCCTCTTTTTTTCTTGCCGTGGCTTTGTCCGCACCAAAGCGTATTTGGGGGTTTCCCGACGCGGGAAAAAAAGGGGTCAAGATTTAAATAAGCGTTCTCTTACACTTATCATGCTCATTGTAGCACAAAAGATTTGCCCTGTCAAGAGTATTTTCAAATAATTTTATAGGAAAAACCTGTTTTTTTTTACTACATTTCCCCGCGAAAGCGCTATTTTTGCCTTTTTTTCGTTTCTGAAATCAGCACGCGCAAAAAAGAACGAAAAATTTTGATTTTTGTGTTTTTCGTTTTTTCTTTGCTTCCTTTTAATATAGCTTGGCCGCGAGCGGAAAAAAGAGCGCCCGAAAAAAACGGTTTTTCTCTTGCTTTTTCGGGGCGGGCGTGCTATAATCGTTTTGGAAATCCGAATTTTACCGAAAGGCCATTATATGAACCGCTGTGAATCGCCCGATTACAGAAAAAAGCAAGAGGAATTATTCCTGCGCCAAAAGGAAACGCTCCTGCTTTTTTTGGAGCGGAACGCCATTTCAAAGCGGCAATTTCAAAAAAGTTACGGCGACCTTTGCCGGAAAATGGGCTTTCCCGAAGAATTGATCAGAAAGGAAGATGTAAAATGAAACAACAGCTCGGCGTTGTTGCCAACTGCCTGGCAGATAAATCCGAATTGGAGGCGCTTGACCTGATCCGGGCCGCCGGGTTCGAAACGGTTTTTTCGGAATCCAACGACCCGGCCGAGGTCCTCGCTTTGCGCGAAAAATGCGACCGTTTGGGGCTCTCCCTTGATTTTTTGCACGCGCCTTTTCACGGGATCAACGATTTCTGGCTGCCGGGGCTTGCCTATCGCCCTTTGCGCCGCGGGATCGAAAGCAGCATTGACAGCGCCGCTGCCGCAGGCGTGCCTTTGGTGGTTTGCCACGTTTCCTCGGGCTGGTGGCCGCCCGAAATGAGCGACGTCGGGCTTGCCCGCTTTGATGCGCTGGTGGAATACGCGCTGGATAAAGGCGTAAAAATCGCTTTTGAAAATTTACGTAAGGTGGGCAACCTTGCCGCCATTATGGACCGCTACGAGAAAATTCCCGAAGTCGGCTTTTGCTATGACACCGGCCACGAGCACTGCTACACCCGCACCGTTCGCTATATGGACCTTTACGCCGACCGCCTGTTCTGCACCCACATTCACGACAACCACGGCCGGGAAAAGAACGATTGGGGCGACCCCGACGAGCATCTGCTCCCCTTTGACGGAACCATTGACTACGCCGATATGATGCGCCGCCTGCGCGAAGCGGAATTTACCGGCACCCTGATGCTGGAAATTTACGATTCCCGCCGCCCCGAATACCGCGAAATGGGCGCCGAGGCTTTCTTGAAAACCGCTTTTGAGCGCATTGAACGCATTTCCAAACTGTGAAAACCGGGTTTCAACCCGTGAGAAAACGACCGCCGCGAGAACTTCTCGCGGCGGTATTTTTTTCGCGGCAAAGTCAATACCCGATGCCCACGGCCAAAAGAATAAATCCGATGACCAGCGCAAAGTTGACTAAAAACAGCCACCAGCTCTTTTTGAGCCATTTGAAATAGTCCATTTCAATCATGGAAAGCGAAAGGAGCAGGACCGGCGAGGTTGGGAAAAGCACGTTGGTATAGCCGTCGGCAAAAGTGTAAAGCAGAACGAGCATTTCCTTGCTCAACCCCACGTTTGCCACCGCCAACAGCCCCATAACCAACACCGCCTTGGCCGTAGAGGACGAAATGAAAAATTCCAGCAACAGAACGATCAGGTAAATGATGAGCGCAACGGCAATCGGGTTCTTGCCCGCCGCCAGCGTGTTGATCCAATGCACGATGGTTGGAAAAACCGAGCCCTCGGCAAACACGTATTTGACCGAGGCCGCAAACGCGATGATCACAATGGTTGGCAGCGCCGCCAAAAAGCCCTTGCCGAAACTCGCAAACACCTTTTTCGGGCTTTTGGATACCAACATTCCCGCGCCGACGCCGCAAAGCAAAAAATAGGCAATAAGAACCGGCACGGTATAATCGCGCAGGGCCGAAATCGACGAGCAAAGCACGATCAACCCGAGCGCCGCCGAAAGAAAGATCGCGTACACGCGGCGCGCACGCGCCTGCGCGGTCGGGTCGACCGACTCCTCCGCCCCGGCGGTCATCTGCTCGCGCAGGGCTTTGTCGTGGGTAAAGGTATAGCTCGCTTCGGGATGTTTGGCAATGCGGCGAAGGTAGAAGAACAAAAACGCGAGAAACAAAAGGAACATGACCGCAAAAACGATCAGACGGAACCAGATTTTTCCCATGGGGTTGACGCCGATGATCTGCGAGGCGTACAGCACCGTGAACGGGTTGGTGACCGCGCCCGCAAACCCGAAGCCGCAGGCAATGATGCAGCAGAGAAACCCGGTGAAGGAATCGTACCCCAAAGAAAGGCAGAGCACCGCAACAATGGGGAGCATGGTGAGCATTTCCTCAAACAGTCCCAAAAAACTGCCGAAACAGTAAAAAAGGAAGGAAACCAGCACCAAAAGAAGCCCGCGCCGGTTTTTGAATTTTTCGGAAACGCCGCCGATCAGCGCGCGAACGCCGCCAACGTCGTTCATGACCTGAAACGCCGCCGAAATGACGAACAAAAAGAGCGAAAGCATTAAAAGCGCCAGTCCGTCGCCCGAGGCAAACACCAGCACCGGCGCAAAAATCGCCTTCACCGGCGAAACGCCCGAAAGATCCTCGCGCGGCAGATAAACCGAGTAGTCAACGGTCTCTTTGCCGTCCTCCCCGATCGCGGCGCCAAACGCTCCGCGCGGAATGACGTAGGTCAGGATCGCCGAAACGATCAGCATGGCGGCAAGCAGGCAAAGCACCTGAATAAACGTCTTTTTGGAAATGTTGATCAGCGCCTTTTTCGGCTTTTTTTGCACGGTGGTTTCTTGCATGAAAGCACTCCCCTTTTTATTTCTCCGAAGCGGCGATTTCTCCTGCTTCAAATTTTGTTTGACGTTCCCTTCTCGCCTTCGTCAACAGGTCAACGATCAGCGCCCAGCGCGCCACCTGTTGGCGATCGGTTTCGGGATAGAAATAATACAGCTTGTTTTGGTGGTAAAGCTCAAACTCCTCCCCGCAGGAAAACGGCAGGGCGGGCAGGTTTTCGGTGGGAATGGAGAACTCCTCGCGCGCCGAACGGTAGGTAAATTCGGTGTTGGTCAGGCGGCATTCGCCCTTTTCGCGGCAAACGGTATGCCCGTTTTCGTCAAACACCCGCAGGCGCACCGCGGTTTCCAAAAGGAGCGGTTTTTCTTCCAGTTCCCGCGCTTCGGCCGCGGCAACGGCGGCGTAAAATTCGGGAATGGTGCGCGGCCCCGCGCCGGTAAAGCGATAATCCTCGCCCAATTCAAAGGCGGCGCCGCAGGCAGTGCAAAACAGCACGTTACCCTTGCTTTTCATCTCGTAAAGCTTGCCGCAGTTGGGACAGCGGTAAAGCAAATTGTGGAGCCCCTCGGCTTTGTCCTTTTGCCGGTAGCGGTTTTCGGGCGCTTCCGACGCGTTCGACCAAAGCGTTTTTTCGATCAGGTCGTCCAGCTCGGCGTTGGTATAGGTTTCCAGCTCCTCGCGGCGAATGATTTTTGCAATTTTTACCCGAACGGTCGAGCGATAAAAGCGACGGCGCCATTTGGGCATGGAGAAATACGCACCTTCTATGCGTACCAGCACCAAATCGGTCTTCAACTTGCGCCAAAGCGCCGCTCCCCCTTCCAGAATCGGGTTGGAAACGCCGTCGGGCGAGAGCCGCCCCTCGGGAAAGATCACCACCGGGTAGCCCATGCGCACCGTGCGGATAATGCCGCGCACGGTGGAAAGATCGGCATTGAACAGCCGCTTGGGGATCAAACCCCCGGCGTTCTTCCAATGACTGCGCACAAAGGGCTTGCCCAGATAGTAGCGATTGACCACGTACGCCGGGTTGCGCTTGTGTTTCATGGCGAGCAGGTAGTAGAAATCGTAAAAGGATTGGTGGTTGGCAAGCACGATATAAGGGGCTTGCACGTCCTCGGGAATTTCGTCGGCAATCACCTTTTGCCTTCTTCCCCGCATCAGTTTTACAAAGCGCAAAAAGGCAACGTAAAGAATGGAATCCGGCGTGCCCTTGTTCTCTTTGAAATAAATGCGGTCCAAAAAGAAAACAATGAGCGTGAACAACAGCACGGCAAGCAAAACGATGATAAGCACCAACAGCGGAATGGGCAGGTTGTGCGCAAAAAAGGCCTTTGCCGCCGAACCCATAAGGTTGGAAGTGACGATGGAAGGAATGACCCCGGTGGAAACGGTCAAAATGTATTTCCAATAGCGCAGTTTGGTACTGCTGCCATAATAGCAGATGGCGCCGAACGGGATGATGGGCATGAAAAAGAGAAAATAGAGGAACAGCACCACGCTCCGCTCCTTTTTGGAAGCGGAAGAAAGACGGTCGATCTTCTCCTTGCTTTTCAGGTAAGCGCCGTTTTCAAAGCGGAAGGCACGCACCAGCACGAAAATAATGGTTGCGCCAAGGCAAACGCCCAGATCGCAAAGCAGCAGCGCCAACGGAAAAGAGTAGCTCAACCCGGAGGAGATTTGAATGAACTCGGCCGGAATGAAAACCACCACCATTTGCAAAGCTTCCACAAAAATAACGGTCAAATATCCCATCCAGCCCTTTTGCCGGAGCAATTCTTTCGCGCCCTCGGTGTCGTTCCGGAAATTCATTTGCAAAACCGGCACCAGAATATCCCACAAAAAATAGGTGAACAGACCCAGCACGCAAACGACCGACAGGATCATAACAGTTTTTTCAACGCGGTGTTTTTTGGCCATCCGTTCTCCCCTCCTTGTCTTTTTTGATCTCCTTCATTATATATAATATGCGGCCGCTTGTCAAGAAAAAAGCCGAAATCCGTTCCGAAATGTCGAAAAACGGATCCCGGCTTTTCCATTGCGGGAAAATGCTGGAAAAATTATTCTTTCCGCCAAACCATTTTGTTGACCACGCCGGTGTAGGATTGGATGATCTTGACCACCTTGGTGGAAACGTTCTCGTCCACGTAGTCGGGAACGGGGATGCCGTTCTGGCCGGCACGGTTGAGCTCCACGGCGGTGTCCACCGCCTGCAAAAGCCCTTTTTCATCAATCCCGGCAAGAACGAAACAGCCCTTGTCCAACGCCTCGGGGCGTTCGGTGCTGGTGCGAATGCAGACCGCAGGAAACGGTTTGCCAACACTGGTAAAGAAACTGCTCTCTTCGGGCAGCGTACCGCTGTCGCTGACCACGCAAAAAGCGTTCATTTGCAGGCAGTTGTAATCATGGAATCCAAGCGGCTCATGCTTGATCACACGGGGATCCAGCTTAAATCCGCGAGCTTCAATCATTTTTGCCGAGCGCGGATGGCAGCTGTACAAAATGGGCATGTCGTATTTTTCGGCCAGCTTGTTGATCGCCCCGAAAAGCGAAAGGAAGTTCTTTTCGGTGTCGATATTCTCCTCGCGGTGCGCCGAAAGCAGAATATACTTCCCTTTTTTCAACCCCAGCCGCGCGTGAATATCGCTCGCCTCAATTTTGGCAAGGTTCCCGTGGAGCACCTCGGCCATGGGGCTGCCGGTAACGTAGGTGCGCTCCTTGGGCAAGCCGCAATCGGCAAGGTAGCGGCGGGCGTGCTCGCTGTACGCAAGGTTCACGTCGGAAATAATGTCCACGATCCGGCGGTTGGTCTCCTCGGGCAGGCACTCGTCCTTGCAGCGGTTTCCGGCTTCCATGTGGAAGATCGGAATATGCAGCCGCTTGGCGCCGATGACCGAAAGGCAGGAATTGGTGTCGCCCAGCACCAGCACGGCGTCGGGCTTGATCTCCACCATGAGCTGATAGGATTTGGCAATGATGTTGCCCATGGTTTCGCCCAGATCCTTGCCGACGGCGTTCATGTAAACGTCGGGGTCGGCAATGCCGAGGTCTTTGAAAAAGACCCCGTTAAGGTTGTAATCGTAGTTCTGCCCGGTGTGTGCCAGGATCGTGTCAAAATAGGCGCGGCACTTGTTGATGACCGCCGCTAACCGAATGATCTCCGGCCGGGTACCGACGATGATGAGCAATTTGAGTTTTCCGTTATTCTGAAACATAATTCTCCCTCTGAAGTTTATTTTTAATTTTGGATTCTATTTTTTGCAGCAACGGTTTGATGCGAAGCAATTTAAAAAACAGTAACCTCAAATAATCAATGCCGGTGCAAGCAAGATAAATTGCCAACGCCGTTCCCAAAATAGCCAATGCGAGTTTGACAGCATTGTATTCAGTATATTTTTCAAATTTTAACAAACCCCGAATATCTTTTTGATCGTGGATAATATAAACGCCGAAAGATGTACTTGCGAAAAAGGAGATCATCTTTTTCCCCACTCCGGTTTTGATCCTGATGCGGGAGAAAATTTCCAAAAGTGCAACTGCAAACAAAACATGAGCAGGACACAAATAGCCAAAAAAGTCGCGGTTTTTCCAAAATTTCAGTACCCATGGTCCAAGGATGCACAAAGCGGCAAATACAACGACCAAATAAGTTTTGATTTTTGCAAACGGCTTATATTTGGAAATATATCCGCCGACTAAATAGAGATAACTTAACCAAATCAGGCTATATCCGTCTTCCAACTGGAACAAATCACGAAAATACCCGACAACACTGAACAAAACAAACAAAACGATCAAACAAAATCCAAGCACGCGTTTTTTGGAAAAATGAATTGCCGCATTCAAAACCGGCATGAGGAAAAACAATCCGAAATAAGCATTAAAATACCAAAACCGCCGGGTCAAAACCGGCAAAAATTCCAGCAAAACTTTCGGTTCCAAATTTCCCTGAAAAACAGCGAAGCCAATAGAAATTGTCCCGTTCAAAAAGGCAACCTGCAACCATAAATACACAAGATTGGACAGTTTAAATTTTGAAGAGCCTCCAACAAATCCTGATATAAGCGCATAACAGTTTACCGCACTGAAACAAGCAATTTCAAAAAACCATGCAACATCAAATTGACTTGTTCCAAAAATAACATTTTTGAGAATTCCACCATGATTCATAATGTGAAGGATACATACCATCAGCATGGAGATACCCCTTAAAATGTCAATTCCATAATTCCGTTCCCGTTTTTCCGAAATTATTTGCAAGCTGCTTTGACGATCTATTGTTTCCCCTTTTCCTATCTGCCTTGTATCGTTTTGCCAACTGCGTTTTTCATTGTTTTGAAACATAATTACACCTTAAAAAACAGATTTAAATTTATCAAATGGAATGTCGGTTTTGAAAGATTCGCAAAAGTATTCGTACAAAGTCAAAAAGAGATAGACCTTTTTCATTGCAGGATCGTAGACGCTGTGATTCACCGAAAACAGCTCGCTGAAATAGGCGTCGTATTCTCCGGCAAGAAATGCGTTGAGCAGTGTATCATTTTCAAAAATTAAATATCCGCTAATAAAGCAGGAAATAACATCAAAGAAAAAGATATGTGGAGAAAGCAATTCAAAATCAATATACCAAAATTTTTCCCCGTCAAAAATCAGGTTGTTCCGATTCAAATCGCCGTGGCATACCCGTTTAACATAATTGGGCGATTGAATAAAATCAATGGCCGCAGAAACGCCTTCCCATTTCCCCGCCAGCCTTTTCAAACCTTCAACCTTTTCGGCAAGCTCTTCCGGCGAGCAGACAATCAGCCCATCGTCACCACAAGCTTTTTGGCGAAGCAGAATATCGTCTTTGATAAATTCAAAGCCCTCCTCCGGCAAAAAGTTCTGCTTTTGGATATATTCTTCGGTAAAAAAACACTGCGTCCCGTTGACTTGAAAAATCGGGAGGACCGCATAGCCCAAATTCTTCCATGCATCGTGCTTTTCAATCACTTGACACATTTGCGCCTGATCTTCGAAAAACGAGAGGATCTCCTTTTGGGAATAGTTGATAACCTTTCCCACACCCGGGTTTCTTGAAAGTAAAGCAACGTCGCCCTCAAAAAAGAGCGGTTGACTTTTGACGCGCAGAGAATAAAACCTTTCGATCAGTTTTCCTTTAATGCCGGTCTTTGCTTTTTTTGCGGTTTGATCATAAACCTGTTGAAGAATAATATGGTTGTTCTCCGGCAACGCTTTTTTCTTTAACTTTTTCGGATACCACAGAGTGCCTGATTCGTTTGTAAAATATCTTCCTTTTTTCAGAAACTTGTGCGCTTTTAAAAATCTCGATTTGTTTTTCTCTCTTATTTTTAAGCACTCTGATAACATGCTGAACATAAAAGCCTCTTATTCTTGTTTCTCTTGAATTTTCTTACCGATCAGCTCGGTCAAAGCGTCGATTTTCGCAAACCGGAACAGCAGTTTGCGCACCGCCTCGATGATGAATGCGGCAAGAAAAACGCAAACCGAGAACGCCAGAATGACCAAAAAACGAATGCCGGCGTTCCATTCCGGGTGGTTGAGCAGCTGCATAAAATACAGAATGAGGAAACTGTGCGAAAGGTAAATGCCCAGCGAATGCGAGGAGAAATACCGCATGACCTTCGCGGCGCCCTCCTTGATGGGCAGCTGCGCAAACAGCGCGAGCAGCGCAATGGCGCCGATCAGGGCAAACAGGCAGTTATACTGGTGGAAATAGTTTGCGTATCTCGCCTCCCAGAATTTTACGTTGATCTTCTGCGCGGCAAGCAAGAGCCCCGCCGTGAGCACCGAGGAGCAAACGAACAGGCAAAGATTTGCCCACCATTGTTTAATGGGGAACCCGTATTTTCTGAAATACGCGCCGATGAAATACAGGTAAATCAACCAAAGCGCGCTTCTGCCGTCTTCCATTCCCCAGGGGTCGGCCGAGAACTGCACCACCGAGAAAAACACGGCAAAAAAGATCAATCCGGCAAGATAGCCCTTGCGAGGCAGTTTTTCAACGGCATAGTTGAGAACGGGAACCAAAAGGAGCAAAAGCATGTAGGGAGCGAAAAACCAGAAATAGCTGTTTCTCGTTAACACCGGGAAGAAGCTTTTGACCAGGTTTGTCCAGCCGAAGCCGCCCTTGATTGCCGACGTGATCAAATAGAAGACCACCCCGTAGAAAATGCCGGTGACCCACAGGCGGATCACTCTGCCCAAGTTGAATTTTTCCGCGCAGAAAGCAAATCCGGCAATCAGCGCGATCACGTTGAAGGCGCCCAGCAGGAATGCCTCGCCCCAGATATACAGTTGGGAAGAAGCCGACGCCGTTCCGCGCAAAACGTGCAGAAAGACGA
>JBGUNW010000113.1:0-1701 GCA_045117555.1 Eubacteriales bacterium | reverse complement strand
AGATACATCATCAGCAAAAACACGGGGATTCCCGTATATTTTCCCAATGCGACGCGATCCAGACGCTCCGTGATATTCTGCGCCAATCTGTCAGACCGCGTAACGACTTGTTTCGCGATATCCGTGATAAAGCCGTAACGGCCGTCGGCGATCAGAGTATCCGCCTCCTCCCCCGCGTCTTCTTCAAAAGAGCGGCGAAACTCATCCGCTTTTTCGGCGATTTCAGACGAACCCGACACCCGTGTATCCGCATCGCCGTCCAATAAATGCACGGCAAGCCAGCGATCCGACCATCCGTTTTTCTCAGCCGTCGACGCCACAACGGGCAACATCCGCTCCACCGCCGTTTCAACGGCTGGCGCATACGGAATCCGGAAAGCTTTATTCACGGGCGGCACCGCCTGCAAAATCTGATTTTTTAATTCTTTCACGCCTTTTGTTCTGGATGCGACCATCGGAACGACCGGCACGTCGAACAGTCGCGCCAACGTTTCGACGTCGACTTTGATCTTTGCCGCTGCGGCCGTGTCCATCATATTCAGCACCAGAATGACAGGAACGTGCATTTCAAACAGCTGCACCGTCATATACAGGTTACGTTCCAGATTGGACGCGTCCAGAATGTTGATGACACAGTCCGGTTTGTCGAAAAGCAGGTAATCCCTTGCGATTTTTTCATCCTCGGAAGTCGCGGAAATCACGCTTAAAGAATAAACACCCGGCAGATCGACGACTTCGATTTTCCTGCCGTCCTGTTCAAAAAAGCCCGATTTTTTTTCGACCGTAACGCCGGGCCAGTTGCCGACATACTGATGCGCACCGGTCAACGCATTGAAAATCGTCGTTTTGCCGCAGTTCGGATTGCCGATCAGCGCCACCGTTTTATCGTAAGACATTTCTTTTATCCTTATGCCGCGTCACGCACGGAAATCAAAGCGGCTTCTTCACGGCGCAAAGACACCAGATAGCCGCGCACCTGAATTTCGACGGGATCCCCCAACGGCGCCACGCGCACCACCCGGAACGGCGTTCCCGGAGTAATTCCCATCGCCAGCAATTTTTTGCGATACGAGTCCTTCCCCTTGAAAAATCCGGCGACCACAGCACTGTCACCTGCTTTTAAGGTTCTAAATCCCCCGCGATTTTGCTCTTCTTCAGACATAAAAGTTTTCCTAATCAAACATTTTTATCGTCTGTATATTAGCATCAAGAGTTTTTATAGTCAAACATTTTAAAAACAAAAAAGAAATAATGTCGACGATTGGTTCTTGCAAAAGCGGACGGAGTTTTTTAACCTGACTAAAACGTTTGAATGGCAAGGCGCATTATGCTGATTGAACTGGCTCATTATACTTTTTTGTTTGCGTTGACTGTTGTCGGACTGCAAACGGTTTTGCTTTGTCCGACTTTATGGTCGGGTGGCTCGGCTGTCGCGATCAAACTGGGATTCCGCGGAACGTATTTCACCACAGCTCTGCTCCTGTTCGTTTTTATGATTTTACTGCACGCCTTCGCCGTTCACGATTTTTCTCTGGCCATTGTTTTTGAAAACTCCGATTCATCAACGGGAGTGTTTTATGTTTTACAGGCTTTCTGTTCCTCCCGCGAAGGATATCTTTTCACTTTTGCCGTTGTGTCGGCTGTGATTTTTCTCGTCTGTTTTTCCAAACGGGAACTGACCACTTATCAAGAGCGGGGACG
>JBGUNW010000112.1:0-1696 GCA_045117555.1 Eubacteriales bacterium | reverse complement strand
TTGCCTATGCGGTGCGCGCCCTGCGGCTGCCCGTCGTTTAATGGAGCCCCGCAAACTTCGCAAACCCCGCCGCTTATTGCCAGCGCGTAGCGTCGTTGCTGTTTCTCTGTTTCGTTCATGCCGTGCCCCCGATTAACTCGCTCATGTATTCGCTGCCGAATAACGACTCGCCGCTAATCTCGGGTTGGTATTTCCCGAGGATAAAATCACAAATAAAGTTTCTCGCGTAGTCGGGTGATATGAGCGAACGTTCCTCGCTACATAACCCGGCGTGCGCTGCGCCTTTACTGTCCATTATTGTTTTTTGTTCCTTGTCATTTTGATAACTAAAACCTTTAGTCGGTTTACAGTTCCAAAACCAATACGCCGTAGGCTTTTTGTAGTAGTCGCCGCGCTCCATGCGGTTAGCGTCCACTACGTCCGGGATTTTAAGAAAGTTTGCTTTTAAGTATGTTTGCTCGCTCCACGGATTTTCAAAAATCATGCGGATTTTATAAGCAATACATACCGCGCAAAACTTTATTAAACGCTCGAAAAACTCCTTGCGATATTCTGTGCGCTCTAAGATTTTCTCGATTTTGCCGAGGTCGTCTAAGGCGCGATAATTAACGCAGCTCATAAAGAACGACATTTGCGAAGTTGCGCAGAAGTAAATACACGGATAAAACGCGACGATAAGGTCTTGACAAGGGTTGATTTCGTCGAAAATTGTCTTGTCTTGTCTTGTCTTGTCTTGTCTTGTCTTGTCTTGTCTTGTCTTGTCTTGTCTTGTTATGTTCGTGTATGCCCGGTCGATTTCGCCGAATAAGTCTATAACGTGGTCGGTTTCCCCGAAGTTGTTCTGTATGTCGTAGTCCTCGGCGGGTATTCCCAGCTTTATAAACTCGTTTTTAAATGTGCCGGATTGTTCAAAAAAACAATGCACTTTCCCCTCGATTTTCATAACGTTTTTACTCCTGCAAAATAATGCCGAGGTCTGCCGCCAGCACGTGCGCCGCCTCTATTAAGAGGTTGCACTCGTCCGTTGAGCTGTCGCTCTCGCCTTTAGGGTGTATATGGCCGTTTACGATTTCGTAAGGATAGCCCATAGTTTCTACGGCTATTCGTTTTACTTCGTCCTTTACGGCGCTATATCCTGCGCCCGTTACGTTGCTTATTTGCATAACGTGGCCGTTAAGGTGGTGGTTTTGGCTCTCGGCGCCGGTCGTCCTCGGGCGTTTCGGCGGCTGCAACGTTACGAGCACGTAGCCGTTATTTTTGTCGCGACACTTCCCGAGTTCGCGCTTGATGTTTTCACGCGCGCCCGGGTCGGTCGGTGGTACAAACGCCACGCGCCCCGCAACGTCGGCAAGTTTTAGAACATACTGAAACATAGCCGCCCCCGCGCTTAGTAGATTTCAAAGCCCTCGCCGGATTTCTCGCCGGTCGGCTCTGCTGGTGTCATGTTGTCGAAGTTCGGTGCCTCTACTACCTCGCCGTTAAACGCCTCTTTTACGTCCTCTACGGCTTTCGGCAGCTCCGACGCCTTGCTCATTGTCGAAGTAGGGTTAAGGCGCTTGTCGCGTTCTGCGCGCGCTTTGTCGATAATTACTTTCGCGGTAAACTCTGCGCGCAAGTCGTTAAAAAACTTCTTGGCGGTGTCGCTGAATACCGGCGAGCCGTCCGGGAAGTTAGCCGCGAAAATGTCCGCGAGCTG
>JBGUNW010000111.1:0-4097 GCA_045117555.1 Eubacteriales bacterium | reverse complement strand
TCTTTTCGTCGATCCATTTCAGCGCCGCCTGCGGGGTCATACCCCAGTTGGTGGGGCAGGAGGAAATAACCTCAACCAGCGAGAATCCTTTGCCGTCGATCTGGTTCTGGAATGCCTTTTTAATGGCCTTTTTCGCCTTGCGAACGTTGGCAACGCTGTTTACCGTTACCCGTTCAAGGTATTCGGGACCTTCCAGCTCGGAAAGCATTTCGCAAACGCGGATCGGATAACCGCAGGCCTTGACGTCACGCCCGTAGGGCGAAGTCTGCGTGACCTGACCGGGCAGCGAAGTGGGCGCCATTTGACCGCCGGTCATGCCGTAGATGGCGTTGTTGATGAAGATGACGGTGATGTTCTCGTTTCGCGCCGCCGAGTGGACGGTTTCGGCCATACCGATGGAGGCAAGGTCACCGTCACCCTGATAAGTAAAGACAATATTTTCGGGGTTGGCGCGTTTCACGCCGGTGGCAACCGCGGGAGCACGGCCGTGGGCGGCCTCGATCATATCGCAGTTGAAATAATCGTACGCCATGACCGAGCAGCCAACGGGGGCAATGCCAATGGTTTTGCCCTCAATGCCCAGCTCGTCGATCACCTCGGCAACCAAACGGTGGATAATGCCGTGGGTGCAGCCGGGGCAGTAATGAAAGGGCGCGTCGGTCAGCGCTTTGGGCTTTTGAAATACGATCATATCAGTGACCTCCTTTCGCGGCGGTAACAATAGCGTCCAGCACCTGATCGGGCGTTGGGATCATACCGCCTGCGCGATTGCAGAGCGTAACGGGAACGCGGCATTCCGAAGCAAGACGAACGTCCTCGATCATCTGCCCCATGGAAAGCTCTACCGAAATCATCGCCTTTACGTGGTCGGCGGCTTTGCGGAAGACCTCGTTCGGGAAGGGCCAAAGGGTAATGGGACGGATCAAACCGGCCTTAATACCCATTTTACGCGCCTCATCCACGGCGTTTTTGGAAACGCGGGCGGCAATGCCGAAAGCGGCAATGCAAATTTCGGCGTCCTCCATGCGGTATTCCTCGGCTTTCGCCTCGGTGGCCTGGATTTTTGCGTAGCGTTCATAACGCTCAAAGTTGGTTTTTTCCAGCTCTTCGGGTTTGAGGAAGAGCGAATTGACAATATTGTGCGGGCGTTTCATGCCCGTTCCGGTAGTTGCCCAGGGTTTTTCGGGCATGGGGTTCACTTTCAGATCGTCCAGCGCCACCGGCTCCATCATTTGCCCCATGGTGCCGTCGGCAAGGATCATTGCCGTCATACGGTATTTGTCGGCAAGCTCAAAGCCCTTTACGGTCAGCTCGGCCATTTCCTGGACCGAGGAAGGGGCAAGAACGATCATATGGTAGTCGCCGTGACCGCCGCCGCGCGTTGCCTGGAAGTAGTCGGACTGGCTGGGCTGAATGCCGCCGAGTCCCGGACCGCCGCGCTGTACGTTGACGATGAGCGCGGGGAGATCGGCGCCGGCAAGGTAGGAAAGTCCCTCGCCTTTCAGCGATACTCCGGGGCTGGAAGAAGAGGTCATAACCCGCAATCCGGCGGAGGAAACGCCGTAGACCATATTGATTGCGGCAATTTCGCTTTCGGCTTGCAAAAAGGTCCCGCCGATTTTGGGCATTTTCTTTGCCATATAGGCGGCAATTTCGGTTTGCGGCGTGATGGGATAGCCGAAATAATGGCGGCACCCCGCAACGATCGCGGCTTCGGCAATGGCTTCATTGCCTTTCATTAACACTTTTTCAGACATGGTTTCGCCCCCTTACTTTTCTACGGTGATAATCACGTCGGGGCACATCAGCGCGCACGAGGCGCAGGCAATGCAGGCGGCCTGATCAATGATCTCGGCGGGGTGGTGTCCCTTTTTGTTGATTTTTTCGGTTGCAAGGCGCAAAATCTTTTTGGGGCAGGCGTCTACGCACAACCCGCAGCCCTTGCAGTTGTCGGTGTTGAAAGTCAGTTTCGACATGGCAGTTTCCTTTCCTTTCAATTCTATTGGTCAAATGGCGTCCAGCGCCTGTTTGATATCGTTGATCAGGTCTTCCTTGTTTTCCAATCCGCAGGAAAGGCGGATCAGATCGGGGGAAACCCCGGCGGCCACCAGTTCGGCGTCGCTCATCTGGCGGTGGGTGGCGCTTGCCGGGTGCAAGCAGCAGGTGCGCGCGTCGGCAACGTGGGTTTCAATGGCGGCAATTTTCAGCTTGCTCATAAACTTTTCGGCTGCTGCTCTGCCGCCTTTTATTCCAAAGCTGACCACACCGCAGGAACCGTTCGGCAGATATTTTTCGGCCAGCGCGTGGTCGCGGTCGCCGGGAAGCCCGCAGTAGGTCACGAAAGAGATGCGGTCGTCGCCTGCCAGATATTCGGCAACGGCCTGCCCGTTTTCGCAGTGACGCGCCATGCGGACGTGTAAGCTCTCCAAGCCGAGGTTGAGCAAAAACGCGTTCTGCGGAGATTGGATGGAACCGAAATCACGCATGAGCTGCGCGGTGGCTTTGGTGATAAACGCGCCGCCAAGACCGAAGCGCTCGGTGTAAACAACGCCGTGGTAGCTCTCGTCGGGCGTGCAAAGACCGGGGAAACGATCGGGATATTTCGTCCAATCGAATTTTCCGCTGTCCACGATACAACCTCCAACGCCCGCGCCGTGACCGTCCATATATTTGGTGGTGGAGTGAGTCACAATATCGGCGCCCCATTCAAACGGGCGGCAGTTGACCGGGGTTGCAAAGGTGTTATCCACAATCAGCGGCACACCGTGCTTATGGGCGGCTTTTGCAAACCGTTCAATATCCAGCACGCGCAAGGCGGGGTTTGCAATGGTTTCGCCGAACACCGCCTTGGTGTTGGGGCGAAAGGCGGCTTCCAGCTCTTCGTCGGTGCAGTCGGGGGAAAGGAAGGTAAAATCAATTCCCATTTTCTTCATGGTTACCGAAAACAGGTTGAAAGTTCCGCCGTAAATGGCCGAGAGTGAAACCACGTGGTCGCCGCAGTTGGCAATGTTGAAAACGGCATAGAAGTTTGCCGCCTGACCCGAGGAGGTCAGCATGGCGGCGGTACCGCCTTCCAATTCGCAAATTTTTGCGGCAACCGAATCGTTGGTGGGGTTTTGCAGGCGGGTGTAGAAATAGCCGCTTGCTTCCAGGTCGAAAAGCTTGCCCATATCCGCGCTGGTGTTGTATTTAAAGGTGGTGCTTTGAATAATCGGTATTTGGCGCGGCTCGCCGTTTCCGGGGTGGTAGCCGCCTTGTACGCAGGTGGTTTCAATGTGCTGTTTCTTGTTCATTGATCCTTCCTCCTTTTCTTATTGATCGGTAATTTTCTTTTGCAAATGCAAGGGGAACAAATCGGGAATTTCGTCCTTCAACGCGGGATAGAGCGAGGCCTCCACGGTGGTAAATCGCATAGGAAGTCCCGAAAGGGCGGCAACCTCTTTGCCGTAGGCAACCGAGGAGCGCACCACGTCGGCGGTGGTTTCGACGCCCAGATTGGAGTTGTTGACGATCCCGGTAAAGGGAATGCCGCAGGCGGCTTCGATTTCTTCCTTAATTTCTATCGTAGACCGCGCGTCACGCGAGAGCGGACGGAAGCGATTGATCACCAAGAGCATTTCGTAGTCGTTTTCTTCCAGCAAAGCGGGAGCCAAACGACCCAGCGCCAGCGCACCGCGGTCGTCGCCGCCAACGTCCACGATCACGTGGAGCGAGCGGTCGTCGGTAATGGCGTAAAGGTCCTGCGGCATAGCGGGAAGATCCAAATTGGTGTTGGCAAACGCCGAGGAGATGAGCCGGATGCCGGCGTGAGCAAAATCCTCGCCGCTGTCCTTGGTGCGAAAGTAGGGGTTCACAATGTCCAGGTCGGCCACGGCAACCCGCTTTTCCGCCTCGCGCAATTTGAGCGCAAGGTTAACGGCAATGTTGGTTTTTCCGCTCCCATAGTGTCCGCAAAGCAGAGTTACGCGGCGAAAACTCATAACAGGTTCCTCCGAATCTTGCCGCTCACGGTTTTGGGCAGTTCGTCGCGGAAGACGACGATGCGCGGATATTTGTAAGGCGCGGTGTGCGTTTTCACGTAGTTCTGAATCTCTTTT
>JBGUNW010000110.1:0-4913 GCA_045117555.1 Eubacteriales bacterium | reverse complement strand
TTCACCCCAACGATTTGGGCTTTGCGCTGTTTGCCGAAAAACTGGAAGACGAATTGCGGCATATTCTGATTCATGAGTGCTTCGATTTTTGAAAGGAGCCGCTTTGAAAGAAGTTGAAATTTATACCGACGGCGCCTGCCGCGGCAATCCCGGCCCGGGCGGCTGGGGCGCGATTCTCGTTTACCGCGGCCGGGAAAAGGAACTTTCCGGCGGCGCGCGCGAAACCACCAACAACCGCATGGAATTAACGGCTGTGATAGAGGCCCTTTCCGCCCTGAAAGAACCCTGCCGCGTTACCTTGACCTCGGATTCCAAATACGTGGTGGACGCAATGCTGCAAGGCCGGGCCGAAAGCTGGCGCGCCCACGGTTGGAAAAAGTCGGACAGGAGCGCCGCGCTGAACCCCGATCTTTGGGAGCGGCTTTTGGAACTGGCCGAAAAACACGAAATGACGTGGGTTTGGGTCAAGGGCCATGCCGGGCATTCGTATAACGAACGCTGCGACAAGCTGGCAACGGCATTTGCAGATTCCTTTCAAGCAACTTGAAAAAAGGACCTCGTAGTATCATCATACTACGAGGTCCTTTTTGACAATCGGATAATGCCGGTAAGTATATCAGGCAAACGAATATCGCGTTGGTTTCGGATCAAGAATCATCTTTCGTCCGGCAAGGCAACTCTTTTTACATCTACCGAAATCTCCGGCGTTCCGTAGGCAGGGTCAAACAATTTGGAAATGTGCGCTTCGTACCAAGCTTTGATTTCGGCGTTACTCATTTGGCAAACTTCGCCTTGGGTTTTGATTTGAACGGTAATGATTTGTTCTTCCATGGGTTTACTTCCTTTCCATTGATTTCCCTTCTATTATATCCGAAAAAAGCGCAAATGTCAAGCGCGGAAGCGTTTTCCAACAAGCATTTTCAAATGCGCACCCGATCAAACAAGAAATTGCAAAATGGCAAGCGCGGCAAAAATGGAAGGAACAGAAATGATCGCGCCGTATTTTACAAAATCCTGAAAGCGGAACTGAACACCGTGCGTTTTCAAAATGGAGGACCACATAATGCCCGCAAGCGCCCCGATCGGTGTTAAAAACGCGCCGATATTGGAGCCGACGATTGATGCGTACACGGCGCGCAGACCTGTTTGCGTCCCGGCAAGCGGTTCGGCGATCGAGCTGAACAGCACGCTCATGGGAATATTGTTGATCACATTAGCGGCAAGGAACGAAGCAAGTCCGTATTTGAAAACGGTAGCCGTTTCGCCGAAAAGCTCACACAGTTTTCCCGTAACGCCGTTTTCCGAAAGCGAAAGGATCAACACGAACATGGAAAGCACAAAGGGGATGAGTTGCCACGGCGCGCGTTTTAGGCAGGAACCGAGTTCTGTCGGTTTCCTTTTGCGAATCGCCACACAGATCAACGTGCAAACGAACAAACTGACGGCAAAACCGAGGGAAATATACCACATTTCCAGTTTGACATAGGAGCTGACTGCCAAAAGAATCGTACAAAGCGCCAAATGTACAAGCCCGATGACCAACAGAACGTCATCCTTGATTCGGGCTTCTGTTTCGGACGCCGTGATTTTTTGCGAGAGCTTTTTCCGAAACAGCAAAAACAAAATGAAAAGCGAAACGAGCCCCGCGCCGAGCGTGGGCAGAATCATTTTCAAAAAATACTCCGCAAATCCAATGCCGTTAGCGGTTGCCAGATAAATGTTGGTGGGGTTTCCGATGATGAGAGCCATACTCCACGTGTTTGCGGCGATAAACTCGGTAAACAGATACGGAAGCGGGCTGATCTTTGCGTTCTTTGCAAAATAGCAAATAAACGGCGTAAACGTTAGAATAATGATATCGTTCGAGGTAAAAACGGTCAACACCGATACGATGATGTAAAGATACAAAAAAAGCGCGTACTGGCTGTTTTTTGCTTTTCGTAAAGTAACGATTGCAAGATAGGAGAAAAACCCAACCTCGTCCAGAAAAATGGAAAGAACCGTCATGGAAATAAACAGGACCAGAATTTTCAGCGGATTGATCGCCGTATCGGCAACCAGCGCTTTCCCGACGTTTTCAATTTTCGCCGTTCTTGTAATCAATACGACCGCGGCGCCGACCAGCGTAATGATCCAATAGGAATCCAGCTTGACCTTTCCGATTTTGATTTTCGGAAAGAACAGAATGGATAAAATCATCAAGAGGCAGGTGCCGCCGCAAAGGGCAACACATACTATCATGTTTGGTTTCTCGTTTATTTACTTAATCTTCTTGTTTGTAATTACAGGTCGCAGATTTTAATTATCAGCATGGCAGTATCGGGAAATCAACAGCGTCATTTTCCCGATTGCCGAAATTTCGGCTTTTGGCGGTAACAAATAGCTGTTTCCGCGGCGGACGGGATAGGAAATCCCGTTGCAAAGCACCTCGCCCTCTCCGCCAATGCAAAGCATATGGCGAATGCCGGAAACGGCGGAAAACCGCATCTCGCCCAAAACCCGCAATCTTTCAACGTGGAATTGCGGGCAGGCGGCAAGAACAACGGAACGATCGGCATCCGGGTCGCTTTGATAGCGCAAGCAGTCAACCTCTTCCGCCGTGAACGGACGCACAACGTCCAACGCTTTTTCCACGTGCAGTTCGCGCGGCTTGCCGTCTTTGCCAAGGCGGTTATAATCCCAAATCCGATAGGTCAGATCGCAGTTCTGCTGGATCTCGGCAATCAGAATCCCCTTGCCGATGGCGTGCGGCATCCCGGCGGGAATAAAATAGGTTTCTCCAGCCCGAACGCGAATGTGATTGAGCGCCTCCTCGGTTTTTCCCTCGCGCACCAAACGGGCAAATTCCGTTTTGGAAACACCCTCGCGCAATCCCATAATCAGTTCCGAATCCGGCCCGGCCTCCAAGATATGCCACATTTCGGTTTTGCCGCGGTCATTTTCCACACGCGCGGCGTAATCGTCGTCCGGGTGGACCTGTACGGAAAGATCGTCTTTCGCGTCCAAAAGCTTAACGAGCAACGGGAAATTGCTTTTATCCGCGCCGTACCGCTCAATTACTTCACCGATCTTTTCCCCGCTCCACGCACCGTTTGCAATATGGTTTTGTTCTTCTTTACGAACGGAAAGCACCCATGCCTCGCCAATGGTAGGCGAAAGAGCCGGAACACCCCATGCGGCGGAAAGACGAGTACCTCCCCAAATCGGAGATTTTACTACGGGTTCCAGCAAAAGCGGATACAGTTTCATTTCATTTATACCCCAAAAAGTCTTTATTCGGATTTATTTTAGCAGAAATACATAAGAATGTCAATGTTTTTGAAAAAAATTGAAAAACCCCTTGCAATTTGAAAAAAGTTGTGATATACTGTAACAGTCGTCCAACGACGGCCCCTTAGTCAAACGGTTAAGACGTCGCCCTCTCACGGCGAAGATATGGGTTCGATTCCCGTAGGGGTCACCAAACGAGTTAAAGGCAAACCTGTTTCCGTTAGGAGATGGATTTGCCTTTATCGTTTACTTAAAACATGTCAATTAGAACAGAAAAAAGCGAGGAGCAGTTTTGGATGGTTGCTCCTCGCTTGCCATTTTACCGGATTACGACAAACCGCCGCTTATTTGTTTTGCGGTTGCCCAATGGATTCAGTGGGCACTATTTCTGTTTTTTGAATATTCAATTGTTGCTTTTTCCACTCGGCATAGTCCGCTTTCCCTTGCTCGGAATTGCAATAGGTAATGATCGATGAATACAAAACTCTGGCAATCGAATCAATTTCATAGTCAGGTACACCCGTGTTGTTCTTGTGCTTTCTTGGCATTCGCTATAGCGTTTTCCTCCTTTCCTCCATTATTTACTCCAATCGGATTTGGATTTGTTTTTGAGTTGCTCCTGCCGTTTCTCCCATTCGAGTTCTTGCTCGATCTCTCTTACTCGGTTTCGCGGCAGAGGGATCGGTGCGGAGAAAAGGTCAATGAACGGCTGAATGAGAGCGGTTGATTTGAAGAACGTCCTTACAAACGCTTCCGGTTCGTGTTGCCGGACGGCGAGCATGGCATTCCTTGCAACCTCAGCTTTCTTCTCGGAAACAGACGACTTTCGGAGTTGTTGGAACAGGTCGCCGTTGTCCTTTGCTAGACGCGCGTTTTCAGATTCGAGACGCTTGTTTTCGGCAGTTAAAGCAACGATCTGATCCCGCATTCCCTTTTTGCCGTGGGATACCACTCCGCTTTTTGCTTCTTCCAGTGCGTGGCTGTAATCCGCTTCGGCATTTCGTTGGGAGACAATCTCGTCGCGTTCTTTGGTCGCTTGCCGGATCTCTTCTTTGGTTTCATAGAACTGCTCACGCGCATCGGCATTTTCCTTTGTCAGTCGCTTGTTCTCGGCTTCGGCTTGCTCCACGATCTTCTTTGCCTTAAACTCGGCAGAGGAAAGATGCTCCGCCTGACTGTTGATCTTTCCGCGTTCCAAATGAAACTTCTTGCCGACTTGTTCATGCAACTCGGTTTGTAATTCCCGTAGCTTCGCTGGACAAAACAGATCTTTGGCACAAAGGCGACCGTTAGAAAGCGGGATCAGATTCAGGTGCAGATGCGGAGTTGTTTCATCCTTGTGTACGACAGCCGAAATGATATTTTCGATTCCGTACTTCTCGGCAAAGTAACGAGTGGCTTCGGTAAAGAATTCGTCCTCTTCCTGCGGAAACTTATCTTGGAAGAACTCCCGATCCGAACCGATGACAAAAGAACACATGAGCACGGCGTCTTTGCGTGGCTTGAGATTGTTCTCCGCAAGGCGCTGATTGATGTAATCCGTGTAACTTTCCGAACGACCGAGAATGTGGTAATTGCCGCTTGTCCGATCTCGTTCGATCTGCGGATTTTTTGCCTTGTAGTTCTCATCTCTCTCGTTTTCT
>JBGUNW010000109.1:0-1956 GCA_045117555.1 Eubacteriales bacterium | reverse complement strand
GTGCAGACACTAGGCCAAGATTAGCGTTACTTATGTTTTTAAAGCCCGAATTACGGTCCTGTAATATTGAGGCGGTTTGAGGGGTACCTGTTAGTAGAGCGGTACCCCCTTCGAGAGCAACGCGACCGTCTGGCGCGCCTGTGGCTGTAGTGTTTCCACTACAGCCAGCCGCCGAGGCGGCCGCCGAGCCCCCAAGGCGAGCCGGCGCCGCTTGCGCGGCGCCGTTCGCCCGATGGGCTCGGCGCGGCGCCAGACGCGCTCCCGCGTAGTTTAACCCGTGAAGCCTCGCGTATTCGTCCAAAACTTCAAGCCTTGCGTTCATCTTGTCCAGTTGCTCGGCAGACAGAGCTCCAATATCTACCAAGTCTTTGACCCACTCCCGACTAGAGCGAGCTATTTCTAGCAATCTGTCAACGTGTCTCCTGCGCTTGTTCATCTTCCCGCCCTCCATGATTCTAATTTGTGTAAATACGACTTTATTAGAACGTCGCACGGAGGAAAAACAAAAAACGCCGCCAATGTTGACAGCGTCGCCAAATACAAGAAAATACTCATAGGCAACCTCCTACCTATCTTAGGGGTTTTGCTTAGGCTCGTTCAGGTGTTCCACCACCTGTACGGGCCGTTTTTGTTTCTATCACGAGGGCTCGCGCCCTCGGTCTTTCCAGACGGGACCAGAGGCGCCGCCTCTGGACTCCGGAGCTCTACAACAGAGGGGGGAAGGGTCGGCCTTTTTCCCTCCGTCGTCGTCGCCCTTGGGCGCAGCTTCCAACCGTTGGCGATGATCCGCGCCCGCCGATAATTCGCCTCCCAGCAAAATGGGGATTTTTTCAAGTCTTCGGAAATTGTTCCAATTTCCTTGCAGACCTGCTACGCAGCCCTACGGGTTGAAAAATTCCCCGTTTTGCGGTCGGACTGCCCGCGCCCGTCTGCTTGCCCCGTGTGCGCCCCCCAGAGGGCGAGCGACGACGACGGAGGGAAAAAGACAAGGCGGCCCGAAAACGTCTTTCAGACGTATTCTAACGTAACGTCTGCGTTCTCTAGGAGCGCGTCCACTATCCAACGAGGAACGCGCCGGAAGTCTTTGTCCGACGCCCTCATCACCGTTACGCCCTCGTATTCGCCCTCTATGCCCCACCAATGAATAGTAACACGGCGTAACAAGTTATTTGACAACAAGTTCGCAAACGTGCTAAGAGCGCGGAGCGGTTCTAGGTAATAATCCTCGAAGTTCGTGCCAGTAGTAAACTTAACGTAATGCGGGAATCTTAACCTGTTAAGATAGTTAATCTTGGGGCCGCCATAACGCCGTAAACCGCCTAATGGCAAGGACTTATAGGAATGTTTATTATGTTCGGTTGGCTTGCGTCTTTTCGTCATATTCTAAACAGCCTTTCATTAATCGTCAATATACAACGGGTTATATACAACAAATTTTCCTCGAATATACGGCTAGAATCGCGCCCTAGCCTAATCTAGAAAACCGACAAAACGCCACACGTTCCCATTTTTACCGAGTCAAACGGAACGGCTAGGCCCCGCCGAAACGTAGGTAAAATAGAATTTTTTTTGCCTCTACTAATCGCCTTCGCCCTCCTCTTCCTCGTCGTCGATCATCAAGTCGTAACGCTTTTGAACAATCTTCGAATAATCGTATTCCGCCTTGAGACTCGTTAACGGCTCCCGTTGAATTTTATTCGTTTTCCAGAGCTTAACGTAATCGTCATATAATTGCGGTAAAGACTGTTTAACCGTCCGAACCACGGCGGCATAAAATTCGCTTTGTTCCATTGGTCGTTCGCCTCCTAAATTGGAATATGCGGCCTTGATACAGCCTAACGCCTGTTTCATATATGCGTCAGGAGTATATACCTTGCTCTCGATACGTTGTAACGCTTTTCCTTCATACGTCGCATTGAACACAAGTTCAAACTTCTTTTGAACGTCTTCCCACCA
>JBGUNW010000108.1:0-1746 GCA_045117555.1 Eubacteriales bacterium | reverse complement strand
AGAGCGACGCAGCTGGCTAAAAAATACAACCGGACAAGAACGTCCTTGTCGTTGAATTTGACGGAATTGGCTTTGATGCTGTTGGCGGGAAGCGTGTTGCTGACCAAAAACATAGGCCTGTTGATTCTTCTGCCGTTTTTATACGGGGCTTTATCCGCATTTTTAGGGCCGATGCGCTACGCTTTCCAGCCCGATCAGTTGGAGGAAAGCGATCTGACGGCAGGGGACGCGTACATTGAAAAAACAACATACGTCAGTATCGTCGCGGCGTTTTTGCTCGGTACGTTGGTACCCGTCAGAGTGGCGGCGACCATTTTGATCGTTTGCTCCGTCATCGGGTTCTTTGTAACGTGGCGTTCTTCCGCCGAAACGCCGGCTGCCGAACCGGAGGAAAAAAACAGAAGCAATTCGCCGAAGGATATGTTGATCGGGATTTGGAAAACGTTAAAAACCGTACGCAAATATCCGCTGATTTTCCGCAGTATTTTAGGGACGACTTGGTTCTGGTCGATTGGTCTTTTGATGATTTTGCAGGTCTATCCGCTGACGGAACAGGTGTTCCACGCGGACGATTTCGCCGTCGCTTTTCAGTTGTTGGTGTATGCAGGAGGGATTTGTGCGGGGGCGATGTACTGCCACCGTTTGCTGAAAGGGGTAACGCATACGACCTTTGTGCCGATCAGCACGATCGGTATGGGAATATGCTTTATGATGCTGTTCTTCCTGACGGCGGAGTATGCCGCGCCGTCGCATACGGCTTCGTTTGTTGAATTTGTTATCCGTCCGCGCATTATTTTCTATTCGCTGTTTTTGTTCCTGTCCGGCTTTTCCTGCGGAATGTACGTCATTCCTTTGACGGCGCTGATCCGCAGTAAAGCTTCCGCCGCTAACAGGGCGACCGTTTTCGCCGCCGGCAATTTAATCAATGCCGCGGGGATCGCGTTGGTGGCGCTGATTTTTATCGCGGCGCGTCATCTGGGACTGAGCATCGCCGCGTTGTTCCTGTTTACCGGCGTGGCCAGTTTCGTCGTTTCCGTTTATAACTGCACCGTTTTGCCGGCCGCTTTGCTGCGGTCCATCGCCCAGACGATTTTGGAATTTTTCTATCGCGTAACGGTCAAGGGATTGCCTAATTTTCAGGCGGCGGGAAAGCGCGTTCTGATCGTTGCCAACCACGCTTCTTTGCTGGACGGTCTTCTGATAGCGGCGTTTATGCCTGAAAAAATCACGTTCGTGATCAAGCCGGAATGGGAAAACAAGTGGTTCGCGAAACTGTTTGCTTTGATGATTGACTTGTATCCTTTGGATTTGAATAACCCGATGTCGATCCGTTCTTTGGTCGATTTGATCAAGAGAAACAACAAAGTGATGATTTTTCCCGAACGGCGCATCAGCGTAACGGGATCGTTGATGAAGATTTACGAAGGGGCGGGGCTGGTCGCCGAAAAAGCGAACGCCAACATTCTGCCCGTTCGCATCAACGGCGCGCAGTATTCCAAGTTTTCTTTGCTGAAAGACCGTGTGAAAACGCGCTATTTTCCGAAAATCACGATGAACATTCTTCCCCCGCGGAAGTTTGATATCGATCCGACGTGGACCAGCCGCCAGCGCAATCACGAGATTTCAAACCAGCTGTACGATATGATGGTCGATATGCTGTATGAATCTTCCAAAGTGAACGAAAACCTGTTCGTTTCCTTGCTGAACGCGGCGAAGATCAACGGCAAGAACAAAATTATCGCCGAA
>JBGUNW010000107.1:0-1569 GCA_045117555.1 Eubacteriales bacterium | reverse complement strand
ACAAAAAAATTAAAAACGGCGCTATCGACAAAAAGCAGAAACAGTCGATGTCTATGTTTTTTACGTTTGAAAATATGGCGGATCACGCCGATTACCGGATCAGTAAATATCTGGTTGAACTGAAAACGTTCAATCTGAACGAATTTTGCGCCGAACGCGCTGAACAGGCGGGTGAACAATGATACTGGTGATGGGCGGCGCGGGCTATATCGGATCGCATACGGTCAAATATCTGCTGGCACACGGGCAAAGCTGCGTTGTGGCGGATAATTTGTCGTACGGTCATCGAGAAGCCGTTGACGAACGCGCGGGCTTCATGTTGGCGGATCTGGCGGACAAGGACAGTTTGCGCAAAGTGTTCGACACTTACCCGATAGAGGCCGTCATTCACTTTGCGGCGTTCACTTATGTGGGCGAAAGCGTTCAGGACCCGAAGAAATACTATCGCAACAACGTCGCCGGCACGCTGAACCTGTTGGACGTGATGTTGGAACACGACGTGAAGAAAATCGTCTTTTCCAGTACTTGTGCGACGTACGGCGAACCGCTTTACACGCCGATCGACGAAAAGCACGCGCAGGATCCGATCAATCCGTACGGCCGTACGAAGCTGATGATCGAACAGATATTCCGTGATTACGCGAAAGCGTACGGGCTGAAATACATTGCGCTGAGGTACTTTAACGCGGCGGGATGTTCTGCGGACGGCAGCATCGGGGAAAGCCACGATCCGGAAACACACCTGATACCGCTTGTTCTTCAGGCGATACAAGGCAAACGACCGGATATCAAAGTGTTCGGAACGGATTACGACACGCCGGACGGCACCTGCATCCGCGACTATATCCACGTCGAAGATCTGGCGCAGGCGCATTATCAGGCCGTGCAGAAACTCGATGAATACAGCGGATATCTGAACCTCGGGACGGGCGTCGGCACGTCGGTGATGGAAATCATCAAAGCTGCGGAAAAAGTCAGCGGAAAGAAATGTCCCGTTACTCTGGCCGCCCGCCGCGACGGCGATCCCGCCAAATTGTTCGCCGACAACAAAAAAGCCAAACAGGTCCTGAACTGGAATCCTGTTTACACCGACATTGAAGACATCATCAAAACCGCTTGGCTTTGGGAAACAAACAGGAGGTTCTGATGAATACGTCAATAATCCGACACACTTACGAACGGGATGTTCCGCCTATGTCCAAGGCTAACAGCCTAAAAAGCGGAAAAGATGTTTCGGCATTCTGTTTTAGAAAAATCCCGTTCGCTTCGCCTGACAGGAGGACGATATGATTTCGTTTCTTGATTTGGCAAAAGTGAACAACCGCTTCCGTTCGGAAATCGACGCGCGTTTCGCGCAGATTTTGGACAAAGGGTGGTATCTTCAAGGCGAAGAAAACGAACGCTTTTCCAAACACTTTGCCGAATACTGCGGCACAAAGTACGCTTTGGGCGTGGCAAACGGATTGGACGCGTTGAACCTGATTATCCGCGCAAGCGGGTTCGGGGCAGGGGACGAGATCATCGTTCCGTCAAACACTTATATCGCGACGATTTTAGCCATATCGGAAA
>JBGUNW010000106.1:0-4368 GCA_045117555.1 Eubacteriales bacterium | reverse complement strand
CCCCCCCCCCCCGCTCCCCTACTTTCAAAAACCTCAACCAAAGGTTTGAGGTTTTTGAAAGCGGTTTTATACTCTGCTCCGGGTGGGAAAATCTTTTCTTCGGGCTTGACAAAAAGTAAATTATATTGTATAATGTAAATTAGTATGATATGTCCTTTCCGCGGGTATGTGCGAAAGGGCTTTGAATATCATCAAATAATTACATCAAGGAGGTATTTCCGATGCAACCGTGGATTGCAATCGTCATCGGCGCAGGCGCGCTGGTGGTGGGCATTCTGGTTGGATTCTTTGTGCGTCGCGCCATTGGCGAAGCAAAGATCGGCTCCGCCGAAACCGAAGCGAAACGCATTTTAGAAGAATCCAAAAAAGAAGCCGAATCGAAAAAGAAAGATCTCCTTTTGGAAGCAAAAGAGGAAGCCCTACGCGTTCGCAACGAAACCGAACGCGACCTCAAAGAACGCCGCGGTGAAATTTCGCGCACCGAGCGGCGCCTGAGCCAAAAGGAGGAAAACCTCGACCACAAAACCGAGGTGCTGGAACAAAAAAGCGAACAACTCGAAGCAAAACTCAAAGACGCCGACGCGCTCAAAGAGCACGTTTCGGAAGTCCTTGCGCAACACCTGAAACGCCTGGAAGAAATTGCCGGCTACACCGCCGAGCAGGCCAAAAGCGAGCTGATCGCCCGCGTGGAGACCGACGCGCGCCACGAAATGGCGCAAAAACTGGCCGATCTGGAAGCCGAATACAAGGAGGAGGCCGACACCAAGGCGCGCAACATTCTCTCGCTCGCCATTCAGCGCTGCGCCGCCGACCACGTTTCGGAATCGGCCATTTCGGTGGTCGCCCTGCCCAGCGAGGAAATGAAGGGCCGCATCATCGGTCGCGAGGGGCGCAACATTCAAAAGCTGGAAACGCTGACCGGCGTGGAGCTGATTATTGACGACACCCCCGAGGCAATTACCATTTCCGGCTTTGACCCCGTGCGCCGCGAGGTTGCGCGCATCGCCCTGGAAAAACTGATTTCCGACGGCCGCATTCACCCCGCCCGCATTGAGGAAATGGTGGAAAAGGCCAAGCGCGAGGTGGACGCCGTGATCAAACAGGCCGGTGAACGCGCCACCTTTGAAACCAACGTACACGGCATTCATCCCGATCTCGTCCGTCTTTTGGGTCGGCTTCGTTACCGCACCAGCTACGGGCAGAACGTTTTGCAGCACTCCATTGAGGTCTCCTGGCTTGCCGGCATGATGGCCGACGAACTCGGCGTGGACGGCGCAACCGCCCGCCGCGCGGGTCTTCTGCACGATATCGGCAAGGCCTTCCCGCAGGACGTGGAGGGTTCCCACGTGGAACTGGGTGTGAACGCCGCGAAGAAGTACAAGGAAAACCCGGCGGTCATTCACGCCATCGAGGCGCACCACGGCGACGTGGAAGCCCAAACCGTAATTGCCGTTCTGGTACAGGCGGCGGACGCCATTTCGGCCGCTCGTCCCGGCGCGCGCCGCGAGGATATGGAAAACTATATCAAGCGGCTGGAAAAACTGGAAGAGATCGCCACGGGCTTCGGCGGCGTGGAAAAGGCCTACGCCATTCAGGCCGGCCGCGAAGTGCGCGTTATGGTCAAACCCGATCAGGTGTCGGATACCGATATGAAACTGATCGCCCGCGATATGGCAAAGAAGATCGAGGAAGAAATGCACTATCCGGGGCAAATCAAAATCAATCTCATCCGCGAGACCCGCGCGGTGGATTACGCAAAATAATCGCAAGCACGCACAGGGGACCTTTCGCAAGATCGACGGGTCCCCTTTCAATTTTGATTCTCAATAAAGGGAGTTTGTTTGTATGGAATACCGTACCGAACGGGATAGCATGGGCGAAGTGAAGGTTCCGGCCGACCGGCTTTGGGGCGCGCAGACCCAGCGCAGTTTGCAGAATTTTCAGATCGGGCAGGAGAAAATGCCCCGCGAGATCATCTCGGCGCTCGCCCTTATCAAAGCCGCGTGCGCCCGCGTCAATTTTTCCATGGGACTTTTGAGCGAGGAGCAAAAAAACCTGATCGTTCGCGTTTGCAATTCGATCATTGCCGGCAATTTTGAAGGGGAGTTTCCCCTTTCGGTCTGGCAGACCGGCAGCGGCACGCAAACCAACATGAACTTAAACGAGGTCATTGCCAACAGCGCCAACCGCATGGCCGGTAAAACGCTTTTGCACCCCAACGACCACGTCAACCGCTCGCAAAGCTCCAACGACGTTTTTCCCACCGCCCTGCACCTTGCTTTTGCGCGCGCCATTGGCGAAAAACTGGCGCCGGCGCTTGGGGAGATGATTCAAACGCTTGCGCGGCTGGAAGCCGAAAACGCCGACGTCATCACCGTTGGCCGCACCCATTTGCAGGACGCGGTTCCCCTTTCCTTCGGGCAGGAGATCGGCGGTTGGCGCGCCATGGTCGAACGTTCGCTCGCGGCGATCGAAAAGGCCTTGGAGGGGCTTTACGACCTTGCCCTGGGCGGCACGGCCGTTGGCACCGGGCTGAACGCGCCCGCCGGATTCGGCGAGGCGGTGGCCGCCGATCTTGCCGCGGAAACCGGGCTTTCCTTCCGCTCCGCGCCCAACAAATTCCACGCGCTTTCCGCGCGGGATGACGTTGCCTTCGCCCACGGAGCGCTGAAAACCCTTGCCGCCGACCTTTACAAAATTGCCACCGATATTCGCTGGCTTTCCTCCGGCCCCCGTTGCGGGCTTGGGGAAATTTCCATTCCCGAAAACGAGCCGGGTTCCTCCATTATGCCCGGCAAGGTCAACCCCACGCAATGCGAGGCGCTTTGCATGGTTGCCGTACAGGTCATGGGCAACGATACCGCCGTGGGGATCGCCGCCTCGCAGGGCAACTTCCAGCTCAACGTCTACCTGCCTCTGCTGGCCTACAACTGCCTGCAATCGGTCAATCTGCTTGCCGACGCCGTTTGCTCCTTCAACAAAAACTGCCTGTGCGGTCTGCGCCCCATCCGCGAAAAAATGGAGGAAAACCTGCGCCGCTCGCTCATGCTGGTCACGGCGCTCTCCCCAAAAATCGGCTACGACAACGCCGCCAAAATTGCCCTTGCCGCCCATAAAAACGGCACCACCCTGCGCGAGGAAGCACTGAACTCCGGCCTTCTTTCCGCCGCGGAATTTGACGCGCTGACCAACCCGAAACGCATGATCTGATTTTCCATTTCCCGAAAGGACGACCCATGAATTACGCAGAAGAATCACTCAAAAAGCACTATGAATGGAAGGGGAAGCTGGAAACGGTCCCCAAAATGAAAATTGAAAACAAGGACGATCTTTCCCTCGCCTATACCCCCGGCGTGGCGCAGGCCTGCCTGGAAATTCAAAAAGACCCCGAAAAATCCTACGCGCTCACCGGCCGGGGCAATCTGGTTGCCGTTGTGACCGACGGCAGCGCCGTTCTCGGCCTTGGCGACATCGGCCCCGAGGCGGGTATGCCGGTCATGGAGGGCAAGTGCGTGCTGTTCAAATCCTTCGGCGGCGTGGACGCGATCCCGCTTTGCGTTCGCAGTCACAACGTGGACGAGATCGTAAACACCGTGGCTCTGCTGGCAGGCAGTTTCGGCGGGATCAATTTGGAGGATATTGCCGCGCCCCGCTGTTTTGAGATCGAGCGCAAGCTCAAAGAGCGGCTGGATATCCCGGTATTTCACGACGACCAGCACGGCACCGCCGTTGTGGTGCTTGCCGCCGTTCTCAACGCTCTGCGCGTTGTAAAAAAGGAGATCGGCAGCATTCGCGCCGTCATCAACGGGGCGGGTTCGGCCGGCATTGCCATTGCCAAGCTGCTCCTTTCCTGCGGGCTTGCCGACCTGACCCTTTGCGATAAGGCAGGCGCCATCTGCGAGGGCGCCGAATGGCTCAATCCCGCGCAGGCAGAGCTTGCAAAACGAACCAACCGCCGCAAAACGAAGGGCGGGCTTGCCGACGTTCTTGTCGGCGCCGATCTTTTCATCGGCGTTTCGGCGGGCAATCTCGTAACGCCCGAAATGGTGGCGTCCATGGCGAAAGGAGCGATCCTGTTCCCCATGGCAAACCCCACGCCCGAGATCATGCCCGAACTTGCCCTTGCCGCCGGCGCTTGCGTGGTTGGCACCGGGCGGAGCGATTTTCCCAACCAGATCAACAACGTGCTGGCCTTCCCCGGCATTTTCCGCGGCGCTCTGGACGTTCGCGCCCGCGAGATCAACGAGGAAATGAAGCTCGCCGCCGCCTACGCGCTCTCCGGCCTTGTTTCCGAAGAGGAGCTCGCGGCCGATTACATCCTGCCCCGCGCGTTTGACCCCCGCGTGGGCCCGGCGGTTGCCGCCGCCG
>JBGUNW010000105.1:0-1694 GCA_045117555.1 Eubacteriales bacterium | reverse complement strand
CGAATTCAGCCATGCACCCCGGCCAGATGAAGCCCGAGGAAATGAAGTTCCCCGCGGAATACACCCCGAAATTCTTCCTGCTGAGCGCCGGCGGAAACGACAATGCGGTCCGCAATACACCGTCGGACTATCGCAAGATCCTGACAGACAACGGCATGAATGTTATTTGGAGCCTGACGCCCGGCACGGGGCACGACCCCTCGAGTGTCAAACCGCATCTGTACAAGTTTTTCCAGATCGTCTTCCAGTAACACCCGCATCCGCGATCTGATCTTACCGCCTCCGGCACCCGCCGGGGGCGCACCATTTTCCCCTCCTGTCTGGCAGGCTCCGGGCAGGAAGGCAGCGGTTGTTCGGTCAATGATTTCCCGCTTCTTCCCTTGCATTTTCCGGCATTTTCCGCTTGATTATTTGTTTGGGGCGTGGTATAATAAAGTTGTGATTCCCAAACTGCGCATTGTTTGCAACGTTCCCCGTGCGCGAGCATAAGCTGCGCACATCTTCAGCACTGCTTGCCGTGTGCCGGATGCCTCAAAAACGCCCGGCATGTTTTTTTCTTTTGTTCGTCTTGCATTTGGGATAAAGGGCATTATATTATTTCTATAAAAATACGAAACCGCCTCAACCCGAAACGGAGAACAAGCCATGAGCGAAGAGACGAACCATATTCCCGAAACCGACAAACAGCTCCGCGCGAAGAAGCGGAAACGCCGTGTGCGTTTTGCGATTCTGTATCCCGCTATCCTGATCGCACTTTCCTTCCTGTGCTTTTTTTTGTACAGGATTGGCGATTTCGTGCATGTCTGCCGCATCGAGCCCGGGACGACCATCGTCGATTCCCATTCGATCAAACCGTACGACCCGGTTTTCGATGGTCTCTTTCGAAGCGGAAAGTATCCAAAACTGCTGCCGTACCTGATGTACCGGCATTATGTGATCCCCGATGGCGTCTCGGAGATTGGCGAAAGTGCGTTTCCTGAAAGCGGGTGCCTCTTCCTCCGTAGCGTCGAGATCCCCGGCAGTGTGAAGATAATCGGCCGATCCGCATTCTCGGAGTGCTGCAATTTGACGACGATCGAGCTCCCGGAGGGCCTGGAGACGATCGACCCCATGGCGTTCCGCAAATGCGTCAATCTGAAGCGAGTTGAGCTCCCAAACAGTCTGAAGATGATCGGCGGGGGCGCGTTCGCCGGCTGCACGGCATTGGAGAAAATCCGCATCCCGGACGGCGTCACGGAGATCGGAATCGGGGCGTTTCTCGGATGCTCCTCCCTCTCGGATGTCGAACTGCCGCCCGGCGTGAACGTTGCGCCGGAAGCGTTCGAAGGAACGCCGTTTCAACAGGCCGCCGAAAAGGAGCGGAACACGCAGCCATGAATGAATTTGAAAACAATCCGTCCGAACTCGCGGAAATCTCCCGAAGCCGGAAATCCTCGGCGAAGTCGCGCGGCGGAAATAACAGACATATTCCTTTTTTGGGCTCAACCCCTGCCTGATGATGCCTGTACGAATACCGGCTTTTTCACCTCAAATCCACCCTCGGACTCCGAAAACCTGTTTTTTTCGTTTTTTTCTTCGAATCGCGCTTGAATTTTAGCGGAACGGGAGTATATTAAATTCATGCTGTTGCTCCGGCATAGCTCAGTCGGTAGAGTAGGTGGCTGTTAACCACCCTGTCGCAGGTTCGAGTCCTG
>JBGUNW010000104.1:0-3585 GCA_045117555.1 Eubacteriales bacterium | reverse complement strand
GAACATTTATCAACGGCGGTTTACTCGGTGCGCTTATCAACCCAATTACGCAAACCGTGAAAGCCGGTGTTGATTTGGGTGCTGGTATTGGCGGGAATTGGGACGCATGGAATAAACGCGACCATTTGTCCGATTTGGGCGCATTGGCAAATACCGCATTGACATTTACCGGTGCTGGAAACCTCGCCCGTGGCGCGTCATTGGGCGCAAAAATCGGCGCAGGCGCGTTGATTGGCGGCTTACAAAATGGCGCATATAATTTGTATCAAAATGGCGAAAACACCAACGCCGGCGATTTATTGGGCGACATGGCATTTGGCGCAGCCATTGGCGGTGCTGTTCCGGTTGCCGCCAACGCATTGGGCAATATTACGACCAAAGGCGCACAACGTATTGTTGATTCCGGTTTGGCGCGTAATGGATTGTCGTTGTCCGACGACGCGTATATGGCGGCAATAAATAACGCAAAATCCGGTATTCGTGGCGGATTGACGAGTTTTGGCGCGGGCATTATGCCAACGTCAAAAATCGGTAAAGCCGCGGCGCTTGGCGGTGGTGCGGCACTCGGTGGATTGACATTGAGTAATTTATTGGGGGGCGGTAGCCAATCCAATGACGATTATAATAATTATTATGGAGGCTATTGAAAATGAGTATATTGTCCACATTATTTGGTAATTACGCCGACGACGTAATCCGCAAAACCGCGTCAACATACGGCGACGACGTATTAAAACAAGCGGCAAAACAAGGCGTGAAACAAGCGGCGTCCAATTATTCCGACGATTTGGCAAAGCAAACCGCAAAACAAGCGGCAAAGGCGACGACCAAAGCCGGAAAATCCACCGCCGCACAACAAATTGTCAAAAACGAATTTGACGATTATTTGACGTCAATGGGCGCAACGTCCAAATTACGACAGCAAATGGCAAATAGTTCATACAACGGCGTATTGGGGAAAACTCCAATGGCGGCACGTTTCCAGAATCTCGGAACTGACCTTGCGAACGTTGCAGACAAATCCGCCGCTGGTTTGAACGCATACGGTGGAGTAATGAGCAATTTGTATGATTACATGGACAACGCCGCCGTCGGTGTTGACCTTTCCGCATTAAAGAAAACCGGTGGTAATTTATTCACCAAAGCGCAAAAAACCCGTTTGGCGCAAGCGGGGTTGGACGTTGACGATATTTTGAAAGGTTCCGTTTCCGCAAATCAAGCAAATGAATTATACCGCACGGCACGTGATATGGGTTTGAAATTGTCCGGTTCAACCGACGCAACACAAACCATATTGGGCGACCGTTTGAGCAAATTCGCAAACCAAATCCGCGACAAATTGGACGATACGGCGTCCACGGTGTCAAAATCATTTGGGTTGAAAAACCAACTCATTGACGCCGCCAAATCCATTGACGATATTGAGGTTGCCCGCGCATTGTCCGGTATGACCGACGACGCAATCACCGCGTCCACCGTTCGTTCCGAAATGGCACCTTATATGCAGATGAAAGATTTTATTGGTTTGAAAGCACCGGCGGAAAAAACATTGAACGTTCTTGGCGTTGACACCGGCATTGCCAACCCATTACCAAAGGCGTCAAAAGCCGTCCAAAAGGGCGTATTGAAAGCCAAAGACGCATTATCGTCCGATAAGGGCAAATTGGCGTTGATTGCCGGTGGCGCGGGTGGCGTCGGGTTGCTTGGCGGATTGCTCGCCGGCGGGAATGGCGGTGGCGGTCAAAATTATGACAACACGTCCATGTTGAACGCGCTTACGGGCAATTCTGACGTTGTTTACGGCGGAAATGGTATGAATACCCAACTTGGAACGCAAAACGCCACTACGGGCGGTTTAGGCGGCAATGCCGGGATTTCTGGCGACGCATATACCATTGGTGGTTATTCATACGACGATTTGGAGAACGCATACGTGGCGGCATTGACCGCGGGTGATTCCGGCGCGGCGGCAGCAATTCAAGATATGATTGGTATGTTGGACGCAAAGGTTGAACGCCAACAAGCGGCGGTGAAAAACAATAATTCCGGCACGGCGCAAAAACAACAAGCCGCAATGGACATTTTGAACACGCTAATGGGCAATTTCCAAGCACAAGGATTTATCGGCGGGAATATCACAAACATTTTGAATAATTTGACCGGTGGCAATTATAACTATCAAGCCGCCAACTATAATGAACAAGCAAAGGGTTCATTGTCTATGATTATTAAGGCGTTGGGCGAATCCGGTGCGCTTGCTGAGGGCGACGTTGAACGCGCAATGGGTCTGATTCCGCAAATCACCGATTCACGAGAAAAGGCGGCGGACAAATACCAAAAACTCATGGCAATGCTACAATCAGCGGGGCAAGGGAGTTAGAAATGGCAGGTATATTGGCACAATTATTGGAACAATCTGAACCGGCGGTGGCTGAAACCGAACCGAACGAAACCGTTGAGGCGGTTGAATCAGCCATTGCCGAAAATCCCGAAAGCGAGCGAATCATACGCGCGGTCGTTGACGCAATCGCCGACGAAATGGGCAAGAAATAACGGGGGTGGATTTCGGAAAATCCCGGAATCTGCCCAAATAGTCTTGACTTTTGCTTATGGGTGTGGTAAGTTAGAATTACCATAAACATTAACGCAAGAAAGGAAAAATAATTATGGCAAACAATACCAAATCTAACGTCAAAACGAACGCAAAAATGGACGAATTGCGTGCGATTGAGAAATCGCCGGAATTGACCGAATATATTATACGCACCAAAATCAAAGACGTGCGCAAAACCGCGCTTATCGCAGGAATCATTGCCGCCGGTATCGCATTTGCGTGTGGTCTTATGCTTGGATTAAACATTGTCAAATTATCAGTCCCGCAAAACGTCGTTGAGGTTCGTGTGGATTCCGCACAAAATGCTCCAACCACCGATTCCGAGGGAAAATAGACGGGTCGGCGACCGAAGAACAGCCCGCGGTATCAAATACCACGGCGACCGACCCACAAAACGTATTGACCGGGTGCGATTTAGTGCGCGCCCGTGTCAGTCAATGGGACGATTGGGACGTAAACACAATGGTTGCCATTTCCCAAGCCGAATCGCATTGTAATATGGACGCGGTCGGCGACGGTTCATTGACATACCAACAAAATGGGCGCACGTATGGGTATTCCATTGGCGCATTACAAGTCCGAATCCTGCCAGGGCGTGAACATTGCGAAAACATGGACAATTATTGGCAATGCGCACACGCAATTTACCAATCGCAAGGGTATCGCGCATGGTCGGTTTACACGTCGGGGAAATACAAACAATATCTATAATCACGACCGGGCGCAATGCCCGGTTTTTGTTGTTATAATCCGTTTTTGTGCTATAATATATGTATAAATCTTTCGCGAAAGGAAATAATATGGCAGCCACAACAACTTGGTATGAACAAAACGGGACGGCTACCGGAAGTCCCGCACACGGAACGGAAAGCACGGTCACTAATTGTGATTGGAAATCAGCCGACAGCGCAACGACGACACGCGCCGCCGCACCGGTTGCCGCGGGCGAGAATTCTTACCACAAATACAAT
>JBGUNW010000103.1:0-4463 GCA_045117555.1 Eubacteriales bacterium | reverse complement strand
CAAATCCTTTGCGGCAATGGTATAATAATAAGGAAGGAACCGGCACGGAACCGTTGCGCGTTTTTCGCATGATTTTTTGCAAAACGAACCGCATTTTTGCGGTTTTTGTCTTCTTTTTTTGCAAAACGTGCCGCAAGTATAACAGAAAGGATGTTGCTTTATGGGAAAAATCATCTCGTTTGCCAACCAGAAGGGCGGCGTTGGAAAAACCACTTCCGCCGTCAACATGGCCGCCTCTTTGGGCGTTTTGGGCTACCGGGTGCTCCTGATCGACCTGGACCCCCAAGGAAACGCCACCAGCGGGCTCGGCATTCTGAAAAAAAACCTGAAAAAAACCGTTTTTGACTTTTTGGTGGAGGACGCTCCCGCCGAGGAAGTGATCCTGCCCACGCAGTATGCCGGCCTTTCGCTGATCCCCACGCAAACCACGCTGGCGCGCGCCGAATACGAGCTGGGCGCCACCGAGGGCGGCGAGTACATCATGCGCACCAAACTCGACCCCCTGCGCGAAAAATTTGACTACATTATTATTGACTGCCCGCCCTCGCTGGGAATGCTGACCGTGAACGCCATGGCGTCCAGCGACGGCGTGGTCATTCCCATGCAGTGCGAGTTCTTTGCACTGGAAGGTCTTTCCCAGCTGGTTTTCACCATCAGTCGTATTCGCACGCATTACAACAAGGCGCTTGCCGTTACCGGCATTCTGACCACCATGTACAACAGCCGCCTGCATCACTCGGCACTGGTTTTGGAGGAGCTGCGCAAGCACTACCCCGAAAAGCTGTTTGAAACCGCCATTTCGCGCAACGTCAAGCTCTCCGAGGCCTCCGGCAACGGAATGCCCGTTTACTACTACGCCAAGCGCAGCAAGGGCGCGCAGGACTATCTGAACGTGACCAAAGAACTTTTGGAGCGCATTTGATTTGCGCGAAAAGGCAAACCGCGCGTGAAAAACGCGCGAGGGAAGGGGTTTTTGCTCTTTCTCTTGCATTTTTTGCGAAAAATGTCGATTGAAACATATAAATTTTGCCTTTTATGGTAAATTTTAACAGTTAAAGAAAGGAATAAAAAAAGTATGGCAACTCAACGAGGACTTGGCCGTAACTTTTACGAGCTTTTAGACGATAACAGGATCACGCACGAAAAATCCGCCGCCGCATCCATGCTCCGCGTTGCCGAGATCGAGCCGCGGAGCGATCAGCCGCGCAAAACCTTTGCGCGCGAGCCGCTGGAAGCCCTGGCGCAGTCGGTTTCGCAGTTTGGCGTATTGCAGCCCATTGTGGTGTGCGAAAGCAAGCTGATGCCCGGAACCTACGAAATTCTGGCGGGCGAACGCCGTTGGAGAGCCGCAAAAATGGCGGGTCTTTCCGAAATTCCCGCCGTGGTGCTGGACGGCGACGAATTAAAGGCCGCGCAGGTGTCGATCATAGAGAACGTGCAGCGCGAGGACCTGAACCCCGTGGAAGAGGCGCTGGCATATCAGGCGCTGATCGAAAATTTCGGGTTGACACAGGAATCTATTGCGAAACAGGTGGGCAAAAGCCGCTCGGCCATTGCAAATCTGCTCCGCCTGCTCGATCTGCCCGACGAGGTTTTGGAGCTTTTGCGCGACGGCAAGATCACCACGGGTCACGCGCGCGCCCTGCTGGGGTTGAACGATCCCGCCGGCATTCTTCCGCTGGCCAACCGCATTGTGGAAAAAGACCTTTCGGTGCGCGACGTGGAACGTACCATTCGCCTGCTGAACTACGATAAAACCGCAACCGAAAAAGAAGACGCCGCCGCGATCCAGCGCAAGGTGTACGTAAAAGACCTGGAACACCGCGCCGTGGAAAAGCTCGGCCGCCGCGTCCGCATTCTCAAAACCGCCAAAAAGAAGGTGGTGGAGCTTGCCTACTCGGATGACGACGATCTTGCCGCGCTCCTCTCCTCCATTTGCGGGAGCGATTTCTTTGCCGGCGAGGAAAACGAGTAAAAGGTCCCCGATATTCCTTCAAAAAACAGCGATTTTCGCATATACGGGGTGCAAATTCCCGGCAAGGGGCAGGTTGCCCGGCCGGCGCTCAAAAGTTCGGATTTTCCCCGAAAAAACATTGATTTTTCGCTATACGCATTTCAAATTTTAACAAAACGAACCGGCGCGTGCGCCGAAAAGAAAGAAGGCATTGTTTCATGTTAGATTTAAAGTTGATCAAAGAAAACCCCGAAGAGGTGATCGCTCGTCTTGCCAAAAAAGGCCGCGACGCGAAAGAGGACGTGGAAGCCATCATCCGTCTGGACGGCGAACGCCGCGCGCTGATCGCCGAAACCGAGGCCATTAAAGCCGAGCAGAACAAGACCAACAAGCTGATTCCGCAATATAAAAAGGAAGGGAAGGACACCGCCCCCATTTTTGCCGAAATGAAGGAGCTGGGCGCGCGGTCGAAAGCCATTGACGAAAAGCTGCGCGAGGTGGAAACCCAGCTCACCGGCTTTATGCTGGGGCTTCCCAATATGCCCGACCCCGACCTTTTGGGCGGCGGCAAGGAGAACAACGTGCCGCTGCGCTATTTCGGCGAGCCCCGCAAGTTTGATTTTGAACCGAAAAATCACGTTGATCTTTGCACCGATCTCGGGCTGATCGACTACAAGCGCGGCGTGAAACTTTCGGGCAACGGGTTCTGGATCTATTCGGGTCTGGGCGCGCGTCTGGAATGGGCGATCCTCAACTATTTTATCGACTTCCATATCGGCAACGGCTATCAGTTCATGCTCGTTCCGCATATGCTGGGCTACGAATGCGGCCTGACCGCCGGGCAGTTCCCCAAATTCCAGGACGAGGTCTACTGGCTGGAAACCGCCGAGGATGAGCGCCGCCGCTTTATGCTGCCCACCGCCGAAACCGCGCTGGTTTCGCTCCACCGCGACGAGATCCTGAACGAGGCCGACCTGCCCAAAAAGTATTTCAGCTACACCCCCTGCTTCCGCCGCGAGGCGGGCTCCTACCGCGCCGACGAGCGCGGCATGGTGCGCGGCCACCAGTTCAACAAGGTGGAAATGGTACAGTACACCCTGCCCGAAAAGAGCGACGAGGCCTTTGAAGAGCTGGTTGCAAACGCCGAAAACCTGGTCAAGGGGCTGGGCTTCCATTTCCGCACCGTCAAGCTGGCCGCCGGCGACTGCGCTTCCACCATGGCGCGCACCTACGATATTGAAATCAACATTCCGTCCATGAACGGCTATAAAGAGGTTTCCTCGGTTTCCAACGGGCGCGATTATCAGGCGCGCCGCGGCATGATCCGCGTCAAGCGCGAGAACGGCAAAACCGAGTTTGTGCACACGCTCAACGGCTCCGGCCTTGCCACCAGCCGCATCTTCCCGGCGCTGGTGGAGCAGAACCAGAACGCCGACGGCTCGGTCACCGTTCCCGAAGTGCTGCGCAAATATCTGGGCATTGACGTGATTAAAAAATAATTCCGTTTTTGCCGGTTCGGCGCGCCATGGGTTCGTTTTTTTGCGCCGGACCGGCCGGTTTTTTAAAAAAGAAAGGAGGGGATTTTATGGCTTTTTCTTTGAACTATACCACCGCGTGGGAACGCTTTTCGGAGTGGTACCGCGGCTCGTGGGTGGATCGGGCGTTCACCTTTCTTTTGGAGCGCGTGTTCGTGGTTCCCTTTGCGGAGTATGAGAAAATCCCGCTCTCTCCGGGCGCCGGCGTCGTTGCGCGCAACCTGATCCTTTCTTTTCTGGTGGCGTTCTGGATCGCCGCCGTTACCATGGCGTATGTAAAATCGGTGCCGGGCGGCTTTATCCGTCGGCTCCTTTCGATGGGCGCGGTCGACGAGGAGCACGCCGTCACGCTTGCCGAGGCGGGGTATCGACGCTCGGCGGCAGTTCGCCGTGACCTGACCCGCGGGGGCGTGCTTGCAAAATTACTTTGTCGGGTGGGCGACGGAAAGCACACCGTCGCCGGGGCGGCAGTGCCGCCTTCCGAAAACGGGTCCGCGGAAACTACTTCCACATCAGAAAAAGATGTACCTGTACAAGGTGAAAGCCCCGTAGAGAAAGATGACGCCGCGCAAGCCGAACCCAAAGAATCGGAACCGGCACTGCCGGTGGCACTGCCGCCTTCCGAAAATGGGTCTGCAAAAGCGGTTTCTTTATCAGAAAAAGATGTACCTGTACAGAGCGAAAACCCCGTAGAGAAAGATGACGCCGCGCAAGCCGAACCCAAAGAATTGGAACCCCGCACTGCGGGGGTGGATTTTGAGAAGGATCGGTTTTATATTCCCGAAGAGTTGCGCATTCGCGCCGAGCTTCGCTTTGCCCGCCGCGGCTCCGGTCTGCTTTCGGTGGTGCTTTCGGTCGTTATATCCACGGTTGCCGCCTTCCTGCTTTGCAATCTGCTCCCCGTCCTGTTCGGCCTCGCCAACCGAATGTTGGGAGGATAAGAGAGGGAGGAAGGATTCGCAAGGGGGGGGGGG
>JBGUNW010000102.1:0-2022 GCA_045117555.1 Eubacteriales bacterium | reverse complement strand
TGCAGGTGCAGATGCACGAAATCCGTAGCCATAATTCCCGTATCCCTAATCGTTTGCGTTGAATGCCACATGGACGGCGGCCGGGAGACCGCGCGTGTCCATTTCTCTAAAAAAGCAATGTGAAATAATTATACAGCCGAAACGGGGATTTTTCAAACATGAAACCCGAAAAAGAACGGAAATCGTTGCTTCAGTTTATTTTCCCGCTTTTTTCCTCTTTACGTTTGCATTTTGGGAAAAACGTGTTATTTTATAGTGTTTCACGTATTTTTTGTCGTGGGCTGGTAGCTCAGTCGGTAGAGCATCGCCCTTTTAAGGCGGTGGTCCAGGGTTCGAGTCCCTGCCAGCTCACTTTTTTTGTGCCCTCATTCCAGGGCTTTTTCTCCCCCCCGATACGAAACAGGCGGAACTCCATTTCATCCCCGGATTTTAAAACGGAAAAGGGTTCGCACGCGGAATGCAAACCCTTGAAGATCAAAATGGTGGTGGGGGGAGGATTCGGACCTCCGAAGGCATGGCCGGTAGATTTACAGTCTACTGCATTTGACCGCTCTGCAACCCCACCAGGAAACAGCACTTGGAGCGGGTAGAGGGAATCGAACCCTCACAATTAGCTTGGAAGGCTAATGTTCTACCGTTGAACTATACCCGCAGGCATTTTCAAAGAGGATTTATTACTATACATCCAAAGCGGCGAAAATCAAGCCGCCAACACGAAAAAAGCCCGAAAAAGGCGAAAAAAGGCGCGGCAGGAGGGGATCGTCCATGTTGCTTCTGGATCATGAAAACAGCAAAAATGTTCTTCCGGTGGCTTGTAAAACGTCTCGTGCGGATGTATTGTTATTGTCGTAGACGGATGCAGGCGAGTGCATCCTGTCCTGGTATTTCCGAGGAACAAGCTATGAGTGAGCTTTCTTTTCAGACATTCTGCATCGAGTTTTACAGCCGTCATATTCACAGGCCGGGTCCTGAAGTGTTCAGACTCTTCCGGGAAAGCGGTCTGCTGAACATGCTGAAACGCGATTATGAAGATCTTCACGGCATGGGAATGGAAGCTTTGATGCAGTTTTTCGACGAGTATCTTGCGAAGGAGCTGGAGCTGAGCCGATGAATCTTTATCACGGAGGTTTGCAAACCGTCGAGTCTCCCCGAATCATCAGGAGTGAAGTCGGACGCGATTTCGGCTTTGCTTTTTATACGACTGACATCCGCGAACAGGCGGAGCGCTGGGCGCTGCGCCGTATGCAAACGGCGAGACGAAACGGTAATTCGCTTGCAGAAGCCGTGATTTCCGTTTTCCGTTTCGATGAGGAAAACGCCCGGCGGCATCTGCTGTTCCGCGATTTTTCCGAGGTCACGATGGAGTGGCTGGATTTGGTCGTTGCCTGTCGTTCCGAACCCAACTTCACGCACGGTTTCGATATCGTCACGGGGAAAATTGCCAACGACAATGTCGGCGAAACGATCGCGTATGTCCTCGCCGGAGTCATGCGAAAAGAGGACGCCCTGGAACGTCTTAGGTTCCAGAAGATTAACAACCAGCTCGCTTTCTGTACGGAAAAATCGTTGTCCTTTCTGGAGTTCGAATCTTCTTATACGGTGAAGGAGCCGAACCGATGAGTGAGCACGCTCTTGTGCGGGCGACCGTGACGCCGCAGATCGTAACGATCCTCAGCAAATACTACGGGATCGGGCTTGACGAGGCCCTGCGCCGGTTCTACGAATCGAAGACGGCGGCGAATTATGCCGACGACGAAACCGGTCTTTACGGCCAGTCCGCACTTTACATCGCGGGGATGTTCATCATGGAACAGGACGGGCAAATCGACGAGAAACGTCTGTATGCCGCCACCCGCCCGGACAACAGTGCGGCCAGCGTGTGAAAACGAAAAAACCGCCCGGATTGAGGTCCGGACGGTTTTTTGATGAACAGAAGTCTGTCAGACTTACCGAGCGTAGTACTCGACCACGCGCATGGATTCGACCGAGAAGGGAATCGCGTCGATGGTGGGGAGGCTGACG
>JBGUNW010000101.1:0-4006 GCA_045117555.1 Eubacteriales bacterium | reverse complement strand
GAAATTCACCGTCTTTCCCGCTCGGTAGAGGAAATTCTTTACCCCGCCATGGAAGACTACGCGCTGGATATTATTATCGGGCAAGGGCCGGCGGCGCGCAGCATTCGCATTGACCTGCCCCGCTTTACCCTGATCGGCGCAACGACCCGCGCGGGACAAATGACAACGCCTTTGCGCGACCGTTTCGGCGTTGTTTTAAAATTGGAACTTTACACGCCCGAAGAGCTTGCGCAAATTATTTGCCGGAGCGCCGGCATTCTCGGCGTTGAAATATCGGAAGACGGCGCCGTAGAGCTTGCCCGTCGCTCGCGCGGAACACCGCGTATTGCAAACCGGCTCCTCAAACGGGTGCGCGATTTTGCACAGGTGGAAGGCGACGGAAAGATCAACTCCGAAATTGTGAATTTCTCCCTCAACCGCTTGGAGATCGACGCGCTGGGGCTTGACAATATCGACCGCAGAATGCTGGAAACCATTATCAAGTTCTACGACGGCGGCCCGGTCGGGTTGGAAACGTTGGCGGCAACGGTTGGCGAAGAGGCCATTACCCTGGAAGACGTTTACGAACCATACCTGATGCAGATCGGCTTTTTGAGCCGGACGCCCCGCGGGCGGTGCGTGACCAAGCTTGCATACGAACATCTCGGCATCCCCCAGCCAACAACAGCTTCAACTTCCGGGCAGTTGAATTTCTTTGGCGAGGAAGAACCCGGGAAAAAGAAATAATAAGAACAAAACGAATATAAAAAGAGGCGCGAATGGTTGGTTCGTGCCTCTTTTTTACGGTACTTTGGGTAAAAAGTCAGGTTTCTTCGCTTTTTTTCTTCTTTGCGAAAAAGCTTTTGAAAAAGCCCTTTGCCCCTTCTTCAAATAAGGAAGTGAGCGTACGGATCACGATTTTCCGCACCTGCGGATCAAGTTTCATGCTCCGAAAAATCCACAAATTTTTCGGAGAAGCAAGATCGGTCACCGTTAAAGCGTGGTCGGAAGAAAAGATCTGGTAGATCGCTTCGGTAAACTGCTCGCGTTGTTCCGGCGACAGCTCGCGGATCCATTTATTGATGATCTGATCATTCCGCCGGTTGCTCCCGGCCGTTTTCGGAAGATGGATAAAAGCGGCTCCCATAATTCCCCAGGAGAAAGCGTCGTGTTGCAGAACGCCCACCTGCCGGCTTTTCACAATGGAAGCGTCGTCGTGTTCGAGCAGAATGCCGACAACAGAGGATTGCGGAATGACCGTGTGAACGCGCGAACGGATTTCCAAATAGGCGGGATCGGCAAGCACGGCGGAAGAAAAGCCGGGGCCGTCATAATTCCAAACGGCGGCAATCCGTTCCCGGACCGACTTTTTACATCGAATCCCCGCGTAAACCGCAAGGTTTCCGCCCTTGCTGTGCCCCGCCAGCGAGAGTTTCCCATGAAAAGCTTTTGCGGCTGCGTTCAGATATTCGGTGGCGCGCGTTTGTGCCGGAACCACCGGCAAAAAGCTCATGTTGAAGTTTTCTTTCCAGCCGATCAGCGTGTCGTCGGTTCCGCGATAGATAACAGCCGTTTCTGCGGCGTTCAAACAAAAGCAAAGCGCCGAAAACTGCATTTGCTTCTGAGCGTCGATCTCGTTAACGAAACCGCATAGAATAACGTTGCGAAAACGTTTGGTTTCCATTACGGCGCGAAACAGTTTAAAAACCTCTTTGGGAATCAAAAAGCCCAAATCTTCTTTTTTGGGGTTGGGATTTGCCGCAAAGAAAGCGTTTGCCGCCGCCTGCAAGGAAATGCCTGCGCCGTCGGAAAATCCGGCGGGAACGTAATCGGAATAATCAATATAGGAAAGCAGCGAGAAAATGAGCAGGTCAACTTCATTCTGCGGCGATTGTTCAAAGGTCAGGTCTCCGCGCCAATGAAGATAATCAAACAGCGTTGCCATTGTTCCGCCTCCTTTCCGGGTATCCTTTTCTTTCTTTAACAACCGTGGAAAAGCCGTTTGCTCTCGTAAACCGGCTCGCAGGTCAGGTTTATGCCCAGCTTTTTCAGCGTATGTACGTCGCTTTCCGAAAGGATGACAGAGGAATGCATTTCGCATTTGCGCAACTTTCCAAGCTGATCCATGGCTTTTGCGGCGATCGGATCGTTCACGGCGCAAATGGAAAGCGCGATCAACAGCTCGTTAATGTGCAGGCGCGGGTTCCGGCTGCCCAGCACGTCCACTTTCAAGTGGGTGATCGGTTCCAGAATTTCCGGCGAGATCAGGTCAATGCGATCGTCAATGTCTGCCATTACTTTCAAAGCGTTCAATAGCGCGGCGGAAGCGGCTCCCAAAAGGCGGGAGGTCTTTCCGGTAATCAGCTGTCCGTCCGGCAGTTCGATCGCGGCGGCGGGTTTACCGGTCAGTTTGGCCTTTTCGTTTGCCGCAACGGCAACGTTACGGTCGGCAACGCTCAAACCGGCGGTTTCCATAATGAGCTCGATTTTTTCAACTTCGTTATTCTCGTCTACCGCGCCGCCGTTTTTACGGCGATTGCAAGCGGCGTTGTAATAGCGGCGGATGATTTCCCTGTTTGCCGCTTCGCAAACGGCGTCGTCGTCAAAGATACAATAGCCGGCCATATTTACGCCCATATCGGTAGGCGAACGATAGGGAGAATTGGAAGTGATTTTTGCAAGAATGGCGTTGAGCACCGGGAAAATTTCAATATCGCGGTTGTAGTTCACGGCGGTTTTTCCGTATGCTTCCAAATGGAAGTGGTCGATCATATTCACATCTTTCAAATCCGCCGTAGCCGCTTCATAAGCCATGTTGACCGGGTGTTTGAGGGGCAAATTCCAAATTGGAAAGGTTTCAAATTTGGCATAGCCGGATTGAATGCCCCGCTTATGGTCATGGTAAAGCTGGCTCAAACAGGTTGCCATTTTTCCGCTTCCGGGGCCGGGCGCGGTGACAACAACGAGCGAACGCGAGGTTTCGATATAATCGTTCTTTCCGAATCCGTCGTCGCAAAGAATGGCGGGAATATTGAAGGGATAGCCCGGAATGGTATAGTGACGGTAAACCTTTACGCCAAGCGCTTCCAGCCGTTTGCGGAATTTGATTGCCGCGGGCTGATCCTGCCAACGGGCCAGCACAACGCTGCCCACGTAAAGCCCGAAACTGCGAAAAGCGTCGATCAGGCGCAAAACGTCCAGATCGTAGGTAATGCCGAGATCGCCGCGCACCTTGTTCTTTTCAATGTCGTTGGAGTTGATGACGATCACGATTTCGGCCTGTTCTTTGAGCTGGATGAGCATACGGATTTTGCTATCCGGCGCAAAGCCGGGCAGAACGCGGGCGGCATGATAGTCGTCAAAGAGCTTTCCACCGAATTCCAGATAGAGTTTGCCACCGAAAAGCTGGATTCTTTCACGGATATGTTCGGATTGCGTTTTGATATAAAGATCATTGTCAAATCCCTGTTTATACATAGGTTGCCTCTTTCTGAAATGAATTAAAAGTGAATGGAAAGCGTTTGATCGTTCTTGCAGGTAATGCTTGCCGAATAAAAGGCCTTCATTCCTGCAATCAGATAGTCAACGTCGGCCGTACCGGCGGTTTCGTATGCCGAATGCATGGCGAGCTGAGCCATGCCGATATCCACGGTTCTGATCGGAACTTTGGTGTTGGAAATGCTCCCCAGCGTAGACCCGCCGCGCTGATCGCTCCGATTGGCAAAAAGCTGAACGGGGACGTTCGCGTGCCGACAAATTTCCTCAAATACGGCCGCGGAAAGCCCGTCGGTCGCGTAGTGCTGCGCCGCGTTGGATTTGATGACGATCCCGCCGCCGAGATGCGGCGTATTGAGCGGATCGCAAAGCTCCGGGTGATTGGGATGGCGGGCATGTCCGTTATCGGCCGAAACCATAAAGCCGGAGGCCAACAGCTGCATTGCGTCGATTCCGACAGCGGCGGCAATCCGGTCGATCACGTCGCGCAGGAACATGGAACCCGCGCCCTGCTTGGCATCGCTTCCAACCT
>JBGUNW010000100.1:0-8193 GCA_045117555.1 Eubacteriales bacterium | reverse complement strand
TTTAAATAAATTCCCGATACAGGGAGTTCGGCGAAATCATGCCAGAATTGACCGTTTGAACGTTTTGAACAGAGGTTAAAATTTCCTTTGCAATTTCAAAAGAAGGGTCGTCTTCCCGCATTTTTGCAAGCAGATCAAGCAAAAAGGGTTTTAAAACGCCGATTTCGTAAGAAATGGTGGAATCCACCGTAAAATCGCATTTTTTCAAATACGGGAAAATGTTTTTTTCTTCGTTTTCCCGCACGCCCTTCCAAAGAGAAAAGGTAAACGACGCGGAAGAGCCGCGGTGGATCTCGTCCCGAACCAGGCGACGCATCAGCCGGATTTCATTCGGCAAAAACGTACTCCCCCCGACCGTAATGCTTGACTGCGGACAAATGGCAACGCTTTGATAAGCGATATCCCGCAAAATGGAATAAACGCCGGGATACAGGATTTGGATTCCTTCCAGCAAAAACAAATCCGTTTTCTGCGGGGCAATGGAAACGCCGCGCTCGCGCAGCCCGGTATGGAAGTTGAACTTTGGAAGAACGGTCTCTTTTCCCGAAAATAGCGAGAGCAGACAGGTTTGAAGCAGCGCGGTGTCAATGGTCTTTTCCGAATCGTAATCCAAGCCCGTTTTTCCGCTTTCGCGGGAAAGCGCGTACAAATAGGCCTTTTCGTAATAAAAGTCGTCAACCGAGATCACATGGAGCGTTCGCCCGTTTTTCAAAAAATGATCTGTCAGCATTTTTGCCGCTGTGGTTTTTCCGGAGCAGGTCGGGCCTGTCACCCCAATCAAAAACAATTCTTTTTCGGCGCAAAGCACGTTTGCAAGGCGCAAAAGGGATGCCGCAAAAGCCGCGTCGGTATTGGCGATCCGCTCTTGCAGTTCTTTTGAGGAAAGATCGTTTGGGAAAATCAATTGGTTCGGTTTGTTCATTACAAAAGTTCTTGCTCCCGATAGAATGATTCGATGAGATCGCATTTTTCCCGCGTGCTTTCGTCGCGCAGGTATTCGTAGGGATATTTGGGATAAAAGAGCCGTTGGATCAAAGGATTCCCTCCGTTCTTTGGTTGATAATTGACTAATTTGGAAACGGCACCGGCGCCTACTGCAAAAATGGAATGCACTTCTTCCATCATATAAACATTATATGCACATTCCCTTCCTTCCAGTGCAAATCCTACATTTTCATAATTGCCCACGGTATTCTTTTGCCGGTACATATAATACGGCTTATACCCTTCCTGTTGGGTTTTCAGCTGGGAATAGTCCACGCATTTCCCGGCGTCGCCGCCGTGAATGGAATACACGTGGCTATCCTGCCGCAGAATATCCGCCGCTTTTTTGATACAAAAGGTATGTACGGTAATATTTTCCGGCCGTAATGTCAGAATCTGATCGAATGTTTTGGAAAAGATTTTGAAATTGTCGCCCGGCAAGCCGACGATCAGGTCGGTATTCACCGTTGGAATCCCCGAATTGCGCGCAATATCATACGCGCGGAAAAAGTCCTCGGCGGAGTGGCATCTTCCAACGTTTGCAAGCACTTCATCGCAAAGAGATTGCGGATTGACGCAGGTGCGCGTAACGCCGTATTCTTTTGCAGCCGCGAGCTTTTCGGCCGTAATGGTATCGGCTCTGCCGGCCTCCAAGGTAAACTCCTCCAACGCGGAAACGTCGGTTCCTTCGGCAATGCAGGCAAGCAGTTCGCGCAGCTGTTCGGCCGAGAGAACGGTGGGCGTTCCGCCGCCGATATAAATGGTTTTCAAACGCAGGCCGAGCTTGCGGATCAGCGCAAAGTTGGCGCGCAGGTCAACCAACAGTTTGGTCAGATATTCGGGAATCAATGCCAGCAGCTTTTTGGAAGTATAGGAAACGAAGGAACAATAGGAGCAGCGCGTAGGGCAAAACGGAATGGAAATATACATACTGCAATCGCGCGGATCGGGAGTTCCGATCATTTTTTGCTCGCAAAGCGCAACGTCGGTCGCAAGAGCGGCCTTTTTGGGAATGATGAAATATTCGCTGGTCAAAATACGCTTGGTGCGCGTTTTGCTGACGCCATGACGCAGCAGATCGGTTGCGACCTTGGAAGGACGCACCCCGGTCAGCATTCCCCAGGAGGGGCGATAGCCCAACAGCTCGCCCCAAGCGGATACCACTGCGGCTCCGCAAACCATTTTTGCCGTTTTTTCTTCGGTATAATACGGCGAAAAATCCAACGCGCGACTGCAAACCACCTTGTTGCCGCCGAGTTTTGCGGTGGCTTTGGCGTTGTATCCCTTTGCGCGTTTGGTTAATTTCAAGCGCAGTTCGGGCGCTCCCGGCTCGTTTTGCGCCGCCGCACCGAATTTTTCACCGGGGAAAAAGATCATGCACAGCGTTTGAATATAATAAACGTTGATTTCCCCGTCTAAAATCAATTTCATGATTTCGTTCCTTCTGCAAGCCGACAGGCTTGCTTTTTTTATTTCTTTTTCAAAGTTTCGGTATCCAACAGGATGGTCACCGGGCCGTTATTGACAAGCGAGACCTGCATATCCGCGCCGAAAACGCCGCACGCAACCGCCGTTCCCGTTTGCCGTTGGAGATACGCCTTAAAGAACTCGTAAAGCGCGTTTGCGCTATCCGGCGGAGCGGATTCCAAAAAATCGGGACGATTGCCGTGCCGGCAATTTGCCAACAGGGTGAATTGAGAAACGACCAGAATTTGGCCGTTGATATCCCGGACGGACAAATTCATTTTTCCGTTTTCATCCGAGAAAATGCGTAATTTCAAAATCTTTTCGGCAAGTGTAACGGCGTCGGCTTCACAATCCCCGTTAGCAACGCCGAGCAGGATCAAAAGCCCTTTGTTGATCGCGCCTACGGTTTTTCCTTCAATGCTGACGGCGGCGGATTTGACGCGCTGAATGACTGCTTTCATTCGGAACCTCCGTCAGGCAAAGCCCCGCGAAATGCGGCGAACGCCGGTAAGCGATTGCAATCGGGAAACGATGGAATGATAATGCTCGGTGTTCTTACACCCGATTTTCAGGTTGAGAATGGAGCCGTCCTCGTTTTTGCTGGCGGCATTGATTTGCAGAATGGAGACCCGCATATCAGCCAAAACCGCGGTAATCTCCGCCAAAATACCAATGCGGTCGTCAACCCAAATTTGTAAAAGCGCCTCGTAAATGCCGGCGTTGTTGCCGCCTTGGGCATCCTCCCAATACGCTTCTTTCCAGCGGTCGGCGTTTTCGGGATTCTTTCTTCCCATAACAACGTTCGGACAATCTATTTTGTGGATGGAAATACCAAACCCTTTTGTAACAAACCCGATAATGGGTTCGCCCGGCAACGGATTACAGCACTTGGCAAATTTGATCATACAACCGTGCTCGCCGTCCACAACAACGCCGCCGTTGGAGCGCACATTGTGCGGTTTGTGCGTTTGAACCTGGTCGGGCGTGAGCTGGGGTTTTGTCTCCTCGCTTTCCAAATGCACCACGCGAGCGCAATCGTCCGGCAGGCGTTTGATAAATTTGGAAACGGAAAGTCCGCCGTAACCGATGGCGTTGTAAAAGTCCTCGTTGCTGTTGTAACCGAACCGATCGGCAATTCCTTTGACGATCTCTTCCCTTTGCGTTTCGGTAACCGGTCCGCGGCAGATTTTACGGATTTCTGTTTCCACCAGGTTTTTGCCCAGAATAACGTTATCCGTCCGCTGTTCCTTTTTGAACCAGGCGCGGATCTTGGAACGCGCGCTGCTGGTTTTTACAATGTTCAGCCAATCGCGGCTGGGGCCTTTTGCGGAAGAGGACGTCAGAATTTCAACAATTTCCCCGTTTTGAAGCGTGCGGTCGATCGGAACGATCATACCGTTGATCTTGCCGCCGATCATCTTGTTCCCGATCGCCGAGTGAACGGCATAGGCAAAGTCAATCACATTTGCCCCGTTGGGAAGCGAGATCACGTCGCCCTTCGGTGTAAAGACGAAAACCTCGTCGTGGAACATATCGGTTTTCAGGGCGCTCATAATTTCATCCGGGTCGCGGGTGTTGTCCTCGGCCTCCAAAAGACCGGCAATCCATTCCAGCTTGCGGTCGATCTCCTCTTTGGAGGTGGCGCCCGTTTTATATTTCCAGTGTGCGGCAATACCGTATTCGGCGATCTGGTGCATCTCCCACGTGCGGATCTGCACCTCAAACGGGATTCCGTCCCGCCCGATGACCGTGGTGTGCAGCGAACGGTAAAGATTGGGTTTTGGCGTTGAGATATAATCCTTGAAGCGGCCGGGGACGGAATTGAACATTTCGTGGATCAAACCCAGCGCGGTATAACACTCTAGCTCGGTATCCACAATGATCCGCATGGCGTAAAAGTCGTAAATCTCATCGAACGATTTATTCTGCGTATACATTTTTTTGTAAATGGAATAAACCGATTTGATGCGCCCTTCCAGTGAAAAATGAATTTTGTTTTCTTTGAGCTTTTGGGAGACCTGCGCGCGGATCTTTTCGATAAAGTTGAGATTTTCGCCGTATTTTTCCTCGATATACTTTTGAATTTCCCGGTAACCGATGGGGTCAAGATATTGCAAGCTCAAACTTTCCAGCTCCTGCTTGATGCGCTGCATACCAAGCCGGTGCGCGAGCGGCGCATATACGTGCATGGTTTCCAAAGCCGTCAATCGGCGTTTTTCATCCGGCTTGGCGTCCAGCGTGCGCATATTGTGCAGGCGATCGCAGAGTTTGATAAAAATGACCCGGATATCGCGCGACATGGCAAGCAGCATTTTGCGCAGATTTTCAAGCTCGGCTTCCTCTTTGTCTTCCACTTGCATGATAACGATTTTGGTAAGCCCGTCAACAAGCCCGGCAACGCCCTTGCCGAAGCGCGTTTCGATCTCCTTCAAATTCGTTTTATCGGCGCAATCCTCCACGGTATCGTGCAAAAGCGCGGCGCAGATAGAATCGGTATCCAGTTCCAATCCGGCAACGATCTCGGCAACGGCAATGGGATGAGAAATATAAGGCGTACCGTCGGCGCGCATTTGCCCTTCGTGCAATTCTTTGGCGTATTCAAACGCCTTTTTGATTTTTGCAACGTCGTATTTCTTTTTGGTTGCCGCAAGAATATTCAAAAGTCTGGTAATGTCGGTTCTTACAATCGAATCACTCATAAAAGCGACTCCCCTCCTTTCCCGACAGAAATCAATATTATGAAGTTTTTTTCATTGTTTCGCGCAGTTTTAGAAGCAGTGCCGACTGTTCCAAATCGGTTTTTTTCGGCGTTTGGTTCCATTCCATTACGAAATAGTCAACGCTCGGTTCCGTAAACGCGCATAGATTCAGTTCCTCCAAAATTTGCATGGAAAACCGAATTTTGGAATAGGTAAACCGCGGTTCCGATCCGTTCAGATGAAAAAGCAGCCGCCGGATCGGAAAACAGGTTTTTCCTTTTCCCTGTTCTTTGCGTAAAAATTGATAAAAGATGCCAAGATCCTGCCGGTCCGGCAAAATATTTTCGGAATTTGAGAAGGTTCCCCCCGCAAGAATTTTCTCGTAGCGGGCGCGCTCCGCGGAAAGCCGGAGTTCATCCTGCTCCGCAAAAGAAGCGTCCTGCACCAGCATTTGCGCACGAACCGTTCCGTTGAACTCGTTTGCATCCAACCGGAAGAGAAAATCGGCATACTCTCCTTCCTCAAACGGCAAATCGGTCACGCCGTGCCCGAACCATACTGCAACCATGGAAAGATCGTCCTTTTCCAGCTGCAACCGGACGTGCTTACCCGCGCTCATGGATGTAATTTTGGCAACGCGCGCTTGGCGCAAAAGAAAGTTCGGGGTCGGATTCCCGTTTCCGTACGGTTCCAAAAGATGCAGTTCCTCAATCAATCGAAGCGTCATTTCCGGAATTTCCAACGTGCAATCGGCTTCTTTCTGAACCGAAAATTCCCGTTCGGTATGCGTTTCGGCATACTCGTTGAGCAACCGGCGCAACTCTGGGACGTCTTTTTTGCGCACCGAAAGACCCGCGGCAAGCTCGTGGCCGCCGAAACGCACGAGAATCTCTTTGCAAAACGCAAGCGCGTGAACGAGATTTAACCCCTTCACACTTCTGCCGGAGCCCTTTCCAGTGCCGTCCTCGGAACCCTCGTAGGAAATCAGAATACAAGGCAGACCGTACCTTTCGGTAATGCGGGAGGCAACGATGCCGATAATGCCCGGATGCCAATCATCGTGGTCCAGCACGATCACCCGGCGGCGATCTTTTGCCGGCATTTGCTCGATCATTCGGAACGCTTCTTCGGCAATGCGCGTTTCCTCGGTCTGACGTTCCACGTTCAGCTCGCAAAGGCGGTTTGCATAGCGTTCGGCGCGGGTTTGCGTTTCAGAAAGCAACAGCTCAACGGCAATTCCCGCCTCGGCCACGCGCCCTGCCGCGTTGATGCGCGGCGCAATGACGAAACCGATATAAGCTGATGTAATTTTGCGCTGTTTTGTTCGCCCGATCCCTGCGGCGGCGTCCATGAGCGCCTGCAAGCCCGGCCTGCAATTCGTTTCCATATTGGCAATGCCTTTTGCAATCAACAGCCGGTTTTCATCAACCACCGGCATAACGTCGGCAATCGTGCCGACGGCAACCAGATCCGCATAAGCGTTGCTAATGTTCAGAACGGCCTCCAACGGCGATTTTCCTTCCTTTTCAAACTGCCGGATCTCCATGGCGCAGGCAAACTTGAAGGCAACGCCGACACCGGCAAGTTCGGAAAACGGGTAGGTATCGTCTGCCCGGTGCGGGTTGACGACCGCGCAGCAATCCGGCAATTCCGGCCGACAGGCATGGTGATCGGTTACGATCACGTCGATTCCTTTTTTCTTTGCGTAGGCAATTTCGTCGATTGACGTAATACCGGTATCCACCGTTACAATGAGGGAAACGCCCTTGCTCTTTAAAACGTCAATCGCGGGTGCGGAAAGGCCGTAACCTTCCTTGCTCCTGCTGGGGATATAGTACCCGACGTTTGCCCCTTTTTGCGAAAGATAAAGATAGAGCAACGCCGTTGCGGTGGCGCCGTCCACGTCGTAATCTCCGAAAATTGCAATCGTTTCTTTCTTTTTTACTGCATTTTGCAATCGCTCCACGGCGTGATCCATATCCTTCATCAGAAACGGATCGTGCGGAATAATATCCGAAAAATGCAAAAAGCGTTCGGCCTCGTCAATGGTACGATACCCGCGCAAACAAAGCAATTTTGCGGTGGTTTTCGTGATTTTGAGCGCGGAGGAAAGATCGGCAACGGCCCGGTTCATTTCGGCGTTTGCCGGATCAAACAAAACGCGCCATTTGGATTTCGTATTTTGAGCAAACGCTTCCATCAAGCCGCTCCTTTCTGTGAAAAATCATTTATTATTCGATCGCTCCGAATCGTTTGATCAACGCCTCGGCCGAGCGAAGGCCGTCAACGGCGGCGCTGGTAATTCCGCCCGCATAGCCGGCGCCTTCGCCGCAAGGATAAACCCGGTCGTGCCCGATCGCGGTGCGCTCCTCTTGAAGCCGCAGAATGCGCAGCGGGGCCGAAGTTCGTGTTTCGGCGGCGGTTAAAACGGTATCCGGCGCGTCGTACCCGTCTATTCTTTTACCGAAAGAGGAAAACGCATAGCGCAAAGACTCGGTTACGTACGCGGGAAAAACGCCGCGCAAATCGGTTATGCGCACTTTTCCGGAACGATAGGACGGCAAAACGCGGGAAGGTTCGGTCCCCCGGAAAGTGCCCATAAAATCGCCGAGCGTCATAACCGGGGCGTAATATTCCCCGCCGCCTGCCGCAAACGCCGCGCGCTCGATTTGCCTTTGCAGAGCAATCGCACCAAGCGCAAGATTGCCGTTGACCGGCTCATAATCGGCGCAGGAAAGCGAAACGGCCACGGCCGCGTTGGCATTTTTACCGTTGCGCGCGTGGTTGCTCATTCCGTTTACCACAAGCCCGCCCGCTTCGGAAGCGGCGGCAACGACCTCGCCGCCCGGACACATACAGAAGGTATACACACCGCGCGATCCACGGGTATCCGAAAGCGCGTATTCGGCGTGCCCCAAATTGGGGTGACCGGCAAAATTGCCGTACAAGGCGCGGTCGATCTCGCTTTGGAGATGCTCGGCGCGTACACCGACCGAAATGGGTTTTGCCTCAATGGAAAACTGCTTTTGCAAGAGCAGTTCGT
>JBGUNW010000099.1:0-2252 GCA_045117555.1 Eubacteriales bacterium | reverse complement strand
GCCCGGCGCTGTTCCACTGTGTGGAATATCTTGTGATGCTCGCCTTGGTCATCGGTTTTACGGTCATGCTGCGCCGCCTGATGACGGGGCGCGGCGACAACCTGCTGCTGTGGCTTCCGTTTGCAATCATGGCAATCGGCGACGCCGTTGTTCTGTGGATGGGCTGGACAGCCGAGGTCAACGTCTTTGTGCTGATTTTCGCCGCCCTTTCCGCCGTGCTGTTCTTCATTGGCAAACTCATTTTTGCCCTCCGCGCAAACCGAAAATAACATGAAACCAGCCCCTCCGTCCGCCGGAGGGGCTTTGCTTTTGCGTATTATCCTTCATCAGAACAGTTACCGGAATTCACCTGCAGCGCCAGCATGGTGATGTCATCCGCCTGCTCCGCTCCGTTTGAAAAATCGTTGATAGCGTCCTTCACGGCATTCACCAAGCCTGCCGCGTCGCTGTCCGCATGACTGCGCAAGACCGCTTCAAGCCGTTCCTCGCCGAAGAAGCCGCCCTCCCTGTCCTGCGCCTCTGTCACGCCGTCGGTGAACATAAACAAACGATCGCCCGGACGCAGCTGCACGGTGTACTCCCTGTATTGCACATTCGGAAAAACGCCTGCCGCAGCGCCGCCCCTTTTGTCAAGCACGACCGGCGCGTCCGAAAGAATATACGGAGGGTTGTGACCGCCGTTGGAATAGACCAGCTCGCCTGTTTGCGGATTGAACACCGCGACAAAGGTGGTGATAAACATCCTGTTCGGGTTATGCCCGACAAGCCGGTTGTTGTATTCATACAGGATTTTTGCCGGAGAATAGCCGAGCTGCGCATACTGGTTGAGCATGGTAATCGCGCGCGACATAAACAGCGCCGCCGTAACGCCCTTGCCGGAAACATCGGCGATCGCAACAAAAACACTGCCGTCCGCCAGCACATGATAGTCATACAAATCGCCGCCGACGTCCTTTGCCGTCAGCATGCACGCCGTGACGGAAACGTCACCACCGCGGTATTCCTGCGGCTCCAGCAGTCCCCTTTGAATCGTCCGCGCGATATTCAGCTCTGCCTTTTGGCGGTTCAGCTCGGACATGCGCATCAGGAAGCGGTCGATTTCCTCCGCCATGGAGTTAAAGGAATCCGACATTTCGGCAATCTCGTCCCTGCCCTTCACCGGCAGCGGCTCAAAGAAATCCCCTTGCCGCGACACAAAGCCTTTCATTCTCTTGCTGATGCGCCGCAGCGGCTTTGACACGCGAAAATACAACAGCACGCCCGCTGCAACCACAATCAAAACCGAAACGCCCAAAATGATGAGCGCGGTGTGCGTAAAGCGCGTATTAAACGACTCCATAATGCGCGAAAGGGAAATCTCCGCGCAAACGATGTTTTTGGCCTTGTCCACATACTTTTGTTCGCTGGTCGAGTAATAGCGTTTAATCGGCGTATAGCAAATCAGCGTGTCGTCATATTGGTTCTTTTCGTGCAGCAGCACCTCTGTTTCGCCGTTGAGGGCGCGGATTTGCTCCTCCTTCAGCTTGCCCTCCGCCACATAGCCGGTGTAGCGGTTGTTGATAAACTCCTCCGAGGCGTTTTCGCCCCAGCCGGTGGCAAGGTAGATTTCGTCCATATGTTCCACGTCGGGTTCAATCACATATAAATAGGTAATCCCCAAGCCGCGGCACACCACGCTCAAATAGCCGCCGCTTTCCTTGAAATCGTCCAGCATATCCGGGTCGTAGTATTCATAGGCAAGCGCCGCCGAGGACGCCGCAAATTTGATTTTCTCGGTTGCGTCCTTGACCGCGTGGTTATAGGTGTATTGATACAGCGCAAACATCACCACCGACTCCGCAAGCGTGGTGATAAGCAGTAAAACGATGATAATTTTCCAAAAAACAGAGTGTCTCATAACGAAGTACCTCTTGCCGTTGATAATTACATTATACCTTAAACACGTTCATTTGTCACTAATTTAGGCATAAAAAAGCAAAACGCTCTTGCAAACAAACCATCTATGTTGTATAACTTGACTTGAAAACCGACAGGAGGTGGCTGCATTGATAGAGGTACAGCACTTTACCAAAAAATACGGTGACAAAACCGTTGTAAAAGATATTACCTTCACCGCCAAGGACGGCGCCATCACGGGCTTTATCGGTCACAACGGCGCCACGCGTTGGTTTATGTTCGACGGAAACCTGCTCGGGTTGGTGCTCAGCCTTGTTGTTTCGACGGCTGTCATTGCGCTGGCGCTGCTGGCGGTC
>JBGUNW010000098.1:0-2414 GCA_045117555.1 Eubacteriales bacterium | reverse complement strand
CAATCACGCCGGAGGCGACAACGCCTTCACCGGCGTAAAGCACCAAGATTTGGCCGGGGGCGGCAGCAAATTGCGGCGTTTCGAATTCTACGCGAATGCGGCCCGGTTCCAAATCCAGAATCTTTGCCGGAGAGCCTTTATGGCCCAATCGAATGTGGGCGTCTAGCGGTCCCTTGAGCAGCGGCGAACTTTCGTTTACCATCAAGTTCAAATCGATTGCGGAAACTTGTATACAAGATAAAGCGCTGCGGGGGCCGAGAACCACCTGATTCTTGGCCGCATCAATAGCCACCACAAAAAGCGGTTCCTTTTGGCCGCCAATGTTCAGGCCCTTGCGCTGGCCCACCGTATAATTCACGATTCCCTTGTGCTTGCCCAGCACCTTGCCGCTCACATCGACAAAGTCACCCGGCACCTGATCCGATTCTTCGAATAGCACCGAATAATCGCCGCATTCAATAAAATCCTGGCTTTCGCGCTTGGTCGCAAAATCTTCCCAGCCGATTTCAGCGGCGAGCGCCTTGACGTCTTGCTTACGCATGTTCCCCAGCGGAAACAACACCGTCGAAAGCTGTTCCGCCGAAAGTCTCGACAAAAAATAAGTCTGGTCTTTGCCCGCATCTAAGGCGCGGTACAAAAAGGGTTCATTCTCGTTCTTGAAATCGAGGCGTGCATAATGCCCTGTAGCAAAATAATCAAACTCGATTCCCATTTTGCGTGCTGCCAAATGCAATGCGCCAAACTTAATAGACTGATTGCAACGCACGCAGGGGTTCGGCGTACGGCCAGCGCGGTATTCGCTGCGGAAATAATCCAGAACCTTCGTCTTGTATTCAGCAGCCACTGGGACCACATAATGAGGAATTCCCAAACGGTCTGCCACCAGTTTCGCTTCTTCGATATTCTTGTCCTCACTCGGACCGTAACAGCCTTCGCGGCCTTCTACCGCGGGCATATTCACCGAACCGTCCCACGTTGCCATGGTGAGTCCGACTACTTCATAACCCTCTTTTTTCAAAAGGTACGCTGAAAGTGCTGAATCTACACCGCCTGAAAGTCCTACTGCCACACGCTTCATTATTTACCTTACGATTATTGCGACAAACCTTTCTCAAATTCTGCCAAGAATGCACGGCCCTGTTCCCATTCACCTAGATTCGAGTCGGAATTGATGTGTCCCAGCGCACCCGCGTTAAACAGCTTTGCTCCCCACGCCTCAGCAAAGAACTTCGTGCGCTCGGGTGTCATGTACGGGTCGTTTTCGCTACCGACGATGCAAGCTTGCACTGGGAGCCTTTCGGTAGGCATCGGAGAAAAGTTCTTGATGATGTCGACCGTGTCAGCATCGGCTGGGGCTACAAGGAACGCTCCCTTGATGTTTGCGGGAAGACATTTTTGTTGTTGCGCACGCAAAAGCCAAAGGGCTGTCGTAACGACGCCTAGACTGTGCGAAACAAGAATTGTGTCGTCTTTCAACTGACGAATGGCCTCGTCAAGAGTTGCAATCCAATCTTCTTTTTGCGGCTTATCCCAGCAATGCTGGTAAACGCGGCTCGCGCTCGGCAGGCTCCTTGTCCAAAAAGTCTGCCAATGGCTCGGGCCAGAATTATTCAAACCGGGAACAATTAAGTAATGCATTAATGAAGTCCTTTTTTTTCCTACAAAAATAGTATAAAAACAACTTCTGTTCAAGTCTAACCCTATATTAAGCTATAAAGAAAAAGTATTTTACAAGCTCTTTTTTATTTCTACTTTTGTCGTACAAAAATTCGAGAACGTCATGTTCCGAAGAGCAAACAAATCAGAACGAGGATACCTATATGTGTAGACTTTATAATTTTGCTCAAGGCATTTGCCTGTAAGCACTCAACCCCACCAAATAAAATTTTATCAAGTCGTGCAAAAAAAGTTTTTTGCATGGTTGCTCAACTCATAAAAATTTTAATCAGGAGATTTATAATGAATATCACATCAAAAAATGTAGCTGCCAAGATTATCCTTTTATCTGCAATCACCTCTTTCGCCGCCGAACCGATTTCGGTCACCACAAAAACCGGCGTAACCGCAACACTCTACGGTTTTGCATCTCTCAACGCCGCCTACGAAGATTCCAAGAGCAATAACGGCAACTTCGCCAACTTCGTTGCCGCTTCTGACTTCACCAATGAAAACGATGGTGGCTGGCACTTGACTCCGAATCTGACTCGAATCGGTTTCAACCTTTCGAGCGGTGACGATACGACGTATTTCAAGGCCAACGGTAAAGTCGAAGTAGACTTTTACGGTGGAGGCTCTGCCAACAATCCTAACCCGCGTCTCCGCCACGGCTACGGCGAAATTTCTTTCGGCAAGACTGGCTTCTCTATTTTGGGCGGTCAAACTTGGGACGTAATTTCTCCGTTGGTGACCCCGAC